>JAHJUA010000095.1 GCA_018829425.1 Nanobdellota archaeon
ATACTTTTCTATATTATACTATACATTATTATGTATTACTATACCCTTCTATGCTCCGAACTCTGAACGAAATCCGAACTTTTTTTAAAGAGAATCCAGAATAATAATGAGGTGCGTTTCCGCTTGCCTCCGCTTCGCTACGGCAAACCAAAACAGAAAAATTTTCTCTACATTTTTTAATTTTTTCGCGCCCGATTTTTTCTTCTAAAAGGAAAACAAAACTTTTCTGTTTTGTGTTTCTCTTAATCAGAGAAAGGCGGAAACGCTCTATTCTTAATCGCAAAAGGGCAAAAATTCCCTGCCTGCCGGCAGGCAGGCTTCCCCCCAACCCACTTTTTGCCCGTCCGAAGCTTTAGCGTAGGCGGCCTTTTTGCCCTTTTGCTTTTCGGCGGAGTTTATCCCGCTGGATAGCGGGGCCCGATTTTTTTGTGGGGCTACAAAATCAAAGAATCAGCGTTAGAGTAAAGTTTTCTTAACTTTATTTTTCAACCAAAACCGAATTAAACCAGAGCACTGCCGCTTCGCCATTACGCTTCTCGACCTGGTTCATCTCCCGATTATGCTTAACGGCGTTACGGTAATTCTTGAGCGCAAGGAAGTGCTTCTCAAGCTCGCCCCTGCTCTGGAAGGTACCGCTAAATGAAGACCAGTTAGTGGAAATGATCTTTGCATAATCCATAATATCAAGGAAACCGAGCTTTGCCGCAACAGAAGAAAACTTGTCGATGTCGTATGGATGCGCACGAACGTGGCCTTCTATCTTCTTTTCCACCACCTGTCGAATATCGGCAGGTACGGCATCAAGCCAAAAATCATCATCAAAGTCCTCTGTCAATTTTTCTTGAATAAGACTCCGCAACCTAATCTCAAGAAGATCTAGCGGCGCCGAAGGCTCTTCGTCAAACTGCTGCTCCGTCTTTGTTCTCAAGCCCAACAACATCCTGAATTGGTTTTCAATTCTTTCGGCTCGCTTCTCAAGAAATTCAGCAAAATTATCCTCTGGAATACCAAATTTGTCGACGTCGTCGATTAAATGTGATTTTAAAATCTCATCTATTTCGGGATTTTCCTTTTTGAATTTGGCCACATATTCACTCGGCGCTGTGTCGCTCATTTCAATATTTACGATGGCGGGTGCAAAAGCGATATTAACCACGCTGTCCCGCCTGTCTCGTTGAGGATCAAAAACTTTCTCAAGATACTTTCGAGGAAAGAAGTGATGGAGATTGTTTTTGTAGTAGCCCGTAAGCGCATAATCAATATCAATATCACGGCCGTCCTTCAAGCTTTTTGGATCAAAGTAGGAATACAAAGAAAGTATCGTCTTGCAAAAAGCATTTCGCAGGTTGTAGTCCTGGCCGATAAGCCGTGTTTTGAAAGTTTCCCAGTCGATCTGATAAGCAAATTCCGTTTTTTCGCCTTCAAGGATTTTGTCGAACTCTTCGCAGTCCTCCTCAATTTTGCTTTCAACCGTAGAACCGAAACGGTTCGACAAACAAGCTTTCCAAAACCATGTTTGAAGTTGTTTAATCTGTGAATTTGAAGGGTTATGCTTTTTGTAGTGAAAATATGCAAGCGGTACCAAAAGAGTATCGAACGGCAAATACTTCAAGCTTTTGATCTTTATTTTATTCCTTATGAATTCCAGAGCTATCTTAAATGCTTCAATAATGTTGTCCCATTCATTCTCAAGTTGCTGGATGTCCGTGGTTTCAAGAATATCTCGGGTTCTCGAACGGCGCTGGTTCAAAATAGCGGACGCAGCCTGTAAAATTGTTTCTTCTCTGATTTCCTTAAGCTCCTTGTTATTTTTGTACAACTCATCAAACTTTTCTCGGATGTCAAATCCCTCACCCCAGCAACGAGCAACCATTTTTGCTACTACGGATAATTTCCGCCCCGTTTCGTTTATGCGAGAAAAAATGCTGACGATTTTCTTCACGCTTTCTGTTTGCTCCTCATCATCACTCTCATCTTCCTCCTGCACATAAATGACAGAAAGGGCGTACATCTTAAAGCGCCCATACAGATCATGTAATAAATCTTGGAACGTATCAAGGAATTTCGAAGTGTAGCGCATGTACTCCGAATGACTCTCAACAAAAAGCTTCTCAAGTGGAATTTTGTTTTGTTGCGATTTCTCGCTGTCGCCATCTTCTTTTACCTTTTCTGACTGAAAGCGTCCATTGTTGAGGTTGAAATAAAAAACATACCTTTCATTATCAATGCTTGCACCACGAATAGCCGCATAAAGCGATGTAATTCTCTGCTGGCCGTCAAGTACATAGTCAATTTGTGAGCCTACTGGAATGTCGTTCAATTTTAAGCCACCGATTTCTCTATGATGAGGCAAGCGCCGCATTGTCTTCCAAAAGATAAAACTACCGATCGGATACCCTCGGTATATGCTATCCAAAAGGAAACAAATGTCCTTCGGGCTCCAGACGAACTCACGCTGAAACGGCGGGATTTGGATTAAGCTCTTATCAACTCCTTTCAGAAGCTCGTCAAAAGAAACAGGTCGTGGTTTGATCGTTAAATTATTTAAAGGAGCGACAAAAGGATCCTCAATAAGATACGAGCTAACGCCAGTTTCACCCGCTTCCTGTTCTCTTTTTTCAAGCCATTGCTGATACCTTTTATCGCAAAGCTCGGCAAGAGATTTGGGTGTGAGCTTGTCGAGGTCAATACCATCTTCGTTCGTAAGCCACCAAAAACCTTTTTCTTTTTTGATCAGCCCCGCTTTTACAAGGCCGATCGTGTGAAAACGAAAAGAAGTGAGCCACCTCGGCTGGCCACTATTATTCAAACTCTTTTCATCGTTGCTCAAATCAAGACGCTTCTCCAGATCACGTATTAAATCACGAGAACGATACTTCCCGCCGTTTTCCTGAAGCAAGCGTATTGCTTCAAACGACCATTGATTCAATTTTTCTTTATATATTGTGCTCATGAAATTATTTTTACTTATTCTTCTTTCTTTTTTTGATAGCTTTCTCAATTATCTCGTCGATTTCGTTCCTTTCGGTTTGGATTTTTTTGTTTATTTCTTCTTGCTTGTCAAGCTCCGCTTTAATTTCATCTACAATTTTTTGTTGGTCTTCCAAGGAAATATCTATCATCGGAAATTCTTGTATTTGACTTGGGAAAATGTTTGTATTGTTTCCTAATCCCTTCTTGTTTACTTCAACGAGATATTGAAAATATTCTGTTCTGAAGTAGTAATACGCAAAAATGGAATTATAATTTTTCAATCTTATTCGCATTGTAAAATCTGCAAAAATTCCTCGTAAATCTTCGTCATCAACTAAAGCTACCTTTCCGATCGTCCCTTCGCCTGAACGAGCAATTAAAATATCATTCTTAGAAACTGTTTTGCTTTGGTTCTTATCTGAATATTCTTTGAAAACAAGTTTTGAATCTTCACTTTCAAATTGCCAATTCTTTATGTTTGCCATTGAAATATAAAAATAATCTCCATTTTCATCAAAATCTTTTGGCGAAACTCCTTTTCCTAGCACTATTGGCCCTGAAATAAAATCTTTAATTTTTTTGTTAGTTACTTTTTTCAACTCCTGATTAACAAAAACTCCTGCTTGTCTGTGGAATTTCACGCTTTGTCTTATATCCTTATTGTTTCCAAATGCAAATAAATCAAGATAATAATTTTTTATCCTTTTCAATTCTTCAAATTTTTCCAAATCAAAACCAAATTCCCTCGCAAAAACTTTGTTTATAATTTCTTGTGGAGGCGTAATTTGTGCTTTTAGTCGTTTGATTTTCTTTTCAATCGGCTCAATCTGCGCGACAATCTGATCTTGTTTTTCGGTAAGTTTATCAATGATTTTTTTATCAAACTTTAGATAGAGAAAGTCATCTTTTTTTAACGTCGGGTAACCCTTTCCTTGCCTTGAAATTGCAATGAGGTTCTCATAAAAAATTGTTCTGAAAGAGTAGTAAAGAATTTTGTTTAACTTTTTGGGTATTAAATGAACAAAGGCCGAAGTATAAAAATAATTTTTTGTGTCTTCGTTTATAAAAACGAATTTTCTTAAGTTCGGCCTGACTTTTGAAAGTAAAATGTCATTTTCTCTTGCCTTAATAATATTGCCCTTTTCTATTTTTTTGTAATAATTTTCTTCCTCAATTCTTCTTTCACCGAAGTTTAATTTTACCGGCTCGACATCACCCTCTTTAGAAACGTTGCCAATTTCCGAATAGAAAAAATCATCATCCAATTTTTCAATATCCACTTTATTTTCAAACGAAAATTCAAATAAATCGTTGAAGGAATAATATCGTTCTACTAAAAACTCGTTCTGAAAATCCACAAAATCAACATCGTATCTCAATGATTTTTCTTTTCCCAATTCCCGAAAATCAGTTGTAAATTGTTTTAGCATAATTTATTTCAAAGCCCATGTAATCAAATGATGCGACAATGCCATCGTAGCACCAGACGGCACCTTAATTCCCGAATTTTCTGTAATTAGTTGAGTTGTTAATCCTTTTTCACAGATAATTCCCACAAGTTTTCCGTTAACATCGACTACCGGACCTCCGCTTGCACCATGGTTTGACCCATTATCTATCCAATATACAGCACCATTTGCTTTAATATCTTTTTCAAAACCTTTAATTTGTGATTTCCCGCTTATATTAACCTTTTGTATGCCACCAATCATTCCACTCTTTATCATTATTAAACACATAAAACTCGAAAAAAATATTTCAATTTGTTCCTTGCTTTTAGCTAATTCAGAATTCTCAAAGTTTAGCATTCGATTGAAATTAAGCGGCGGAGATATTTCGTCAGGAAAACCAGCCATAAACATATCTTGTCCTTCAACACAAAGTTCATTTTCTGTCTCTATATATGGACGATCGTTGATTTTCTCTTTCGGCATTAAAACTGCCAAATCAATCAATAACGGCTTTGCAAAATTAGGCATACCAATATCAAATGATACATCAAATAATCGTAACCTATACTCTGTTTTTTTATGCGATATTCCTCCGGCACTATGCGCAAAAATCCTCGGATTAATTAATTTAGCACAAGGAGCTACAACATGATTCGCGGTAAGCAACATCCCATCGCTTTTTATCACGATACCCGAACCGGAAAAACCAGCAAATTTATCGCCATCAAATAATAAAATTTTTTGGGTTGATTCTTTTAATTTTTTACAAATTTCTATTTTATCCATAATCAAACTTATTTTTTATCTTGAATCATAATTTTCTAACTATTCCTTACTCCCACTCAATTTTTCGCATATAATCCAAGGCGGTTTCAGTTTTGCCGTCGTCAATCAAAACTTCGCCTTTGTCGTTTATGCAATAAAGTTCATTAGGCATCGGCTTTTCGCCTCGCTTGGTGCGCTTGTAGCCGACATTTTCCACTTCTGCCATAAAAATTTTGTAATTCAATTCTTTTGCCACTTCGCCAAACACCCACCACGAATTTACAAAGCCAAACGCGTCTTTTGTGTCATTATCATATTTACAAAGTTCTTTTAACTCATCTTTGTATTTTTCAACCAATTCTTTGGCAGAAAATTTTTTATCGTCATCTTCAATATAATCTTTTAACATCCTTGCCAAAATTGTCCTTTCTTCCGATTCCTTCAAGCTCTTAATTGACGGCATTTTTTTTCTATCTTTGTCATCAAGGTAAACCGTCAGTAAGTTTTCGCATCTAGTTTTAAGATTACTCCATT
Organism: Nanobdellota archaeon; assembly: GCA_018829425.1. Lineage (GTDB taxonomy): Archaea > Nanobdellota > Nanobdellia > Pacearchaeales > GW2011-AR1 > ASMP01. Next base: position 5,724 of record JAHJUA010000095.1, read on the forward strand.
CATTTGAATACTTGCTCCAAATTTTGTCCCATTCTTGAATTTCCGCTTTTGTTTTCTTTTGCGCGAATAATAAGCTGGTTTTGGTGGAAGTAAACGGCTCAAAAGTGAGTTGTGGCAAACTGACAACCGCTTTTACTTTGAAATACTTATAGATAAATAAACGAATATACTTATTTTCTGTTGTGTCAAAAACGCTCTCTGGCAAAACAACCCCCATACGCCCGTTCGGTTTAAGCAGTTGATACCACCTCTCCACAAAAAGATTTTCCGAATTCTTTTTATCGCCAAAAACAAACTCTCCTTTTACACTCCTTTTCGTTTCGTTATCTAAATCAACACTAAAAGGCGGATTGGTAATAATCACATCAAATTGTCCGTTCACTTCTTTGTCAAAATATTGATTATCTTGTTCGTATTGCTTCAGAAAATTCGGCGCTGTTTCTTTATCATAAAAACGAAAAGGTAAAAGCCCGTCTTTAACGAAAACATTGGTGGAGCCGTCGCCGTGTAAAATCATATTAACTTTAGTGGCTGTTCCAAGATTAAAATTGATTTCCACGCCATAAATAAATTTTTCAGCCCATTTATTTTCCCTGTGGTCAGGCAAAAACCATTGATGAAATTTATCTTCCACATCTCTTTTGTTCGCCAATTTATTTTTAAACCTTCTTTTGAGATTATTGGTAATAAATTTCATATATTCAATAAGAAAAGTTCCGCTACCCGCGGCCGGATCAATCAGATAAGGAATCTCTAAATCCCTGTTTACTCGCTCAATAGCAAGTTTATCCAACTGCAACCCCCAAAGCATAAATCGCACTATATTGATATGGGTAAAAAATTGTCCTTTTGTTTGCTTAAATCCTTCCCTAATAATTCCTTCAAAGAAGTCGCCAAGAATATCTTTGCCGTCAAAACTGTTTTTCCCGTCCACAAAAGAAAATCCTTCAAGTGCTGATACCGCATACTTTAATTTTGAGAGAGATAATTTATTCTCGTCTATCACAAAAGATTTTTTCAATTTCGCTTCATCTGTAATATTCAACCGCTGTTTTAACGCTCTTTTATAAAGTTCATTTAATCTTTCAAAAAGTTCTTCGTTGGATTCAAAACTCTCGCCGTCTTTGTAGGAGAATATCTGAAAATCATATTTTTCGTCTTTTTCTTTTTCGCTTTCATCTTGAATCTTTGCCAAAATGATATTTACAAGCGAGGAAAAAATATCGTTGTCATCAGCCCCGCCACCGCCCCAAAGAACATTATGTAGATTTTTGCGCAAGCCCTCTAATTGTTCATGAGTAAAGCTGGTGTCTAAATCCTTTTTACCGCCCTTTATGTAGGGCTCTTTTTGCGCTTTGCCATATCTTGCCGGTAACTCATCGGCATAATTTCTTATTTCTTTCCACGAGTCAAAGGATTTGAATTTTTCGTAATCAATTAAAATGCACTTGTCTTTTATTTTGTCGTCAACAACTTCAACGGTATAAAGAACAAGATATTTCACTTTTTTCCCTTGACCATGCTCTTGCGAGGCAAGGTTAAAAAGCTGTTTTTCAATAACCTCGTCTTTGTCTTTCTCGTAGTCCTGTGGACTTTTAAGCTCTATGTATAGAAAGGCATTGCCTTTTTCGTCGCGGACAATTACATCTATTCGGGGCTTATTAACTCTTGGTCTGCCGATATCATATTCTTTTTCGATTTCAATATTTTCTTCTTTATATCCAAGTTCGTTGACCAGTTTAGTTAAAAGATAACCCCTAACAAGTTCTTCGTCGCCGGAAATACTTTTAATATCGCGATGTTTTTTAATTTTGGACCCATACTCCGCTTTTTTCTCTCGCACAGTAAATTTCACAACCTTTTTGGGCTGGCTCTCTAAATAATCTGTAATTGATTTTTGTATTCGATTATCCATATTTTTTATTTTAACTTAAAATTCCTTTTTCTTTCATGCTTAAAAATGTTTCCTTGGTTACTATAATATGGTCTAAAACTTCAATGTCTAAAACTTTTCCGGCTTCCACTAGTCGTTTGGTGATTTCTAAATCGTCCTGTGAAGGTTCGGGGTCTCCCGATGGGTGGTTGTGGACGATTATGACTGACGCGGCTTTGCTTTTAATGGCTTCTGTAAACGCTTCTCGCGGATGGACGATACTGGCGTTCAAGGTACCAAGAGATACTTCGTGAATTGACCAGTTGCGGCTATCAAGTGCGATCAAATAAAAGTGTTCTTTTGAATAATCCTTGAGCTTACTTCTGACGAGTCTGGCGACCTTTTCCGGATTCAGAAGTTCTTTCCTTTTATACGCCGGGGTTTGAGTGGAAAGACGGCGCCCCATCTCAACTGCCGCTTTTATTTGCGCGGCTTTTGCCAGGCCAATGCCTTTTATTGAAGACAATTCCTCAATACTTGCCTCGGATAATTTTTGCAAACTGCCGAATTGAGCGAGCAGTTTTTGCGCCATAACTGTAACCGATTCACCGGCTATACCACGCCCCAAAATAAGCTGGAGCAATTCTTGCGCCGAAAGAGCTTGTTCGCCAAATTTAAGCAACCGCTCGCGCGGGCGTTCTTCTTTTGGTAGGTCGTGAATGGTAAATGATTTTGTCATAATTATGAAAGTAACTCGTCCACGCTTACCTCAAGCGCATTGGCAAGCTTAGTGAGCGTTTCAATGGTCGGATTTTTATTTACTCCGGACTCAATACGAATAACCGTATTCAATGATAAATCAGCGAGCCGAGCCACCCTCTCTTGAGAGTAGCCCTTTTGTGCCCGTAGTTTTTTAAAATTTGAAGCTATTTTATTATTTGACATTAGGTTACTTGCCATATACCATTAAAAGATATAAACTAAATGATAGGACATATTCATTAGCTATTTTTATGGTATCTCATTTTATTAACTTTAGCAACCTTTCAGGGAGTTCAGCTTTGTTGCGCGCGCACGGGAGTGGTGGGGCAAGGGCAACTATAAAAATAAAAGCCCCACAAAAAAATCGGGCTCTGCCCGAAAAGCAAAAGGGCAAAAAGGCCGCCTACGCTAAAGCTTCGGACGGGCAAAAAGTGGGTTGGGGGGAAGCCTGCCTGCCGGCAGGCAGGGAATTTTTGCCCTTTTGCGAATTAGAATAGAGCGTTTCCGCTTTTCTCTGATTAAGAGAAACACAAAACAGAAAAATTTTCTTTTCCTTTTAAAAGAAAAAATTGCCCGCGAAAAAATTAAAAAATGTAGAGAAAATTTTTCTGTTTTGTTTTGCCGTAGCGGAGCGGAGGCAAGCGGAAACGCACCTCATTATTATTCGGGATTATCTTTAAAAAAAGTTCGGATTTCGTTCAGCG
>JAHJUA010000096.1 GCA_018829425.1 Nanobdellota archaeon
ATAATTGCTTCAGGGATTCTAACATCTTTACCCGGATAAACAAAACGACATTTCTTTTCGAGAGCCCGATACATCTGTGGACTTTGCGTTCTTAAACAAATCAATTTTTCCCCATTTAGAACCAAATCTGTAAGTCCGCCAAAAATACCCTTTCCCTGAAAAGACTCTCTAATCGCAATTCCGTCGACAATTAAAGTTGGAATTCCTGAGAAAATTCTTTCACCATAACTCCCCATTCCAATTACATCTTTTCCTTCAAAAACAAGATAAACTTTTTCTGGGGAAGTCAAATGCGCATAGACGTCCTCAAATTCCATAGGACTGGCAAAAGCATCTCTCACAACTGCAACAGTTTGCTCCAAAATATTTTTCTCTTTATCAAAAAAACTTTTCGGGGAGTCTATTTTGACAAATCTCATTTTCCCTCCCTGATGGACTCAGAGAGAATTGAACTCTCGTCTTCCGGTCTGGAGCCGAATATCCTGCCACTGAACGATGAATCCATCTGTTTAATTAATAAAAATCCCAAAGGAGTAATCTCAATCTTCCCATTACAATAAATAATCTTTTTCTCCTTCAATTTTTTAAGAATGTATTTTATCGTACTCGATGCAATATCTCTTTTTCTCGAAATATATCTTATTGCAAAATATGGACTTTTTCCCTTAAATCTTCCAAGATCTTTCAGTATTATCTTCTCCTTCACAGACAGAAAGCTACCACTAGAATCATTCCTCTTGAGGTTTCCAAAGATATTCTCCGGAAGAAACCGGAGCCCCTAGATGAATATGTTCGAATTTCATAAAGAGAACTAAGTTTTTGGCTTTAAATAATTTAGGACAGTATCTTTTGACCTATTAAAGACTAATCCCCAACGGACTAAATATTTATAAATAATATTTGTCTCTGAACCTCATGAAAAGTTTGACAAAAATCGCGGTGTTGTTATCATTCTCACTTCTTTTGGTTCTCCCAATGATGTCAGCGGCGGCAACAATCATTTTTGAACAACAACCAAAAGCAATTTACAACTACGGCGAAAAAATAAATCTCCCAATAACCGTGACTTCGGCCCAAGGCGTTTATGATTACCTCCAAGTTTCTCTTTTATGCAGCGGCCAAGAATACAAATTCCCTAAAGACTCAATAGGAATCATCCCGGGCGAAGTGCAAAAGGTCGACAAATCAGTTTATTTGATCAAAAGATTCATCGGAGAAACAAAAGGAACTTGCACAATAAAAGCCGCCCTTGAAACTGAAACAGACAGTTACGCACTAAGCAACGAATTCAAAATCTCAAATCTGATGAATGTTAAAATCCAAATGGAAAACAACAGTTTCAATCCTTTAGAAATTATCAAAATAAGTGGAATCGCAACAAACGAAAATGGAAAGGCAACAAACGGAGTATTTGATTTAAAAATCACACAGGAAGAAAACACTTTTAATACTCACCAGGGGATAGTCAGCAACGGAGTATTCTTAACAGAATTTGAAGTCCCTAAAGACATGGTTGCCGGAACCTATATCCTGAGAATCGATGTCCATGAAACAGACCCTCTGGGAGAAACAACAAACATAGGTTTTGCTAGCAACAGTATAGAAATAAATCAGGTTCCAACAAGTCTTGAAATTATTTTTGGAACAACCGAGGTAGAACCAGGAACAGATATGGAAACCAAGGTAGTTCTTTATGACCAATCAGGAGAGAAAATAGACTCAACCGCCACCATTAAGATAAAAAACAAAAACAATAAAATTGTGAGTCAAAACGAAGTGCAGACAAATGAATTCTTCAGATTTTCAATAGCATATAATGAACAGCCTTCTCTTTGGGGAGTGAACGCCAAAGCGGAAGGAATAGAAAAAGATTCTACATTCTCTGTAATCGAAAAGGAAAACATAGCTATGGAAATAGTTAACAGAACACTTACCGTAAACAACACAGGAAATGTTCCTTACAACGAAACAACCCTAATCAAAGTAGGGAATGAAACCGTCAGCATTGATATCTATCTCAAGATTGATGAAAACCGAAGATATTTGATCACTGCCCCCGACGGAGACTATCAGGTCGAAGTAATTTCTGGAGACAGCACAGTTTCAAAAGAAGTCACGCTAACAGGGAAAGCTATAGATGTCAGAGAAGCTTCTGGCAAAGTAACAAAGTATTCGTTCGTTTGGATTTTCATAATCCTCTTATTGGGATTCGTCGCTTTCCTTTCTTATCAAAGAGGTTACCAAAAAACATTCATAGGTTACATTTCTTCAAAGATTGGAAGAGGTAGAAACGAAAATAATGAAGGTAGTGTGGTTGCAGTTCAAGAATCAAAAGTATCAGAAGATGCTCTTGTTAATCCGGAAAGCAAAGCAGAAATTTCACTTTCAATAAAGGGAAACAAACAGGAAGTTTGTGTAGTCGCTCTTAGCATAAAAAATTCTGAAGAAGTGAGAAAGAGGGGCAACGCAAAAGAAACCCTTCAAGGAATCACAAACATGACTGCGGAAAGCAAAGCAGCAACTTACGAAAGCCATAACACATTGTTCTTTATTCTCGCTCCAGAGAAAACAAGAACTTTCAAAAATGAAAAGACTGCTCTTGATATTGCAAGAAAGACCAAAGATATAATAGAAAACCATAATAAAATATTCCAACAAAAAATAAACTTTGGAATCTCTCTGAATCATGGTTCCATGGTCGTCAAACAGGAAGGTGGAACTCGCGGAGCTGGCGGTATTCTCAAGTTTATGAGCCTCGGAACTCTTATGGCAAACACAAAGAAGATTGCGATTCTCGCGGACAAAGACGTTCTTCTAAGCGAAAAGATGAATGACAAATTACTGTCCCACTTAAAAACAGCCAAGCACGAAAAATCAGGAATTTCGGTTTACTCAATAAAAGAAGTGAAAAATGATTCCGAAGAGAACAAAGATTTTCTTAAAAAATTCTTAAGCAGAAACAAAGAGAAGAAAGAAAAATAAAAGTATTCTTTAGACCTCAATAATATTTATAAGTTAGTTAGAGTTGTTTAGGGGATGTATAGATTGCAGAAGTGGGAGAGAAAATACCCTGATAAGGAAGAATACAAAGTTAAAGGAGGATTAGTTGAGGCTTTGTTATATGAGGAGGGCGTTCGTATTCCTGGCTCAATGGGAGGGGGATTAATAAGATTTGTTTCTGATACTTTGACTTCCATATCTGTGGCAGACGAAGTGTCCCCAGAAAAAAGCACTGTTCTGCGAATCGGTGCGCTTTACAAGAAGTCAGACACCCCCCCGCTTGTTGTCAGACAAATAACAGAAGTTCTGGGACCTGGAGAAATAATAGATCTTCAAAGAAGAGTCGTGGGAAGTCTTGAAGAAGCTTGGAATTGGTGAGTTAATATTATTTCTTTTTTTTAACTTCTTCTTTAATTATATCTTTTATTTCTTTTTTTGAGAACTTTTTCTTTTCAT
>JAHJUA010000097.1 GCA_018829425.1 Nanobdellota archaeon
CAAATTGCCTTGATTATAGATTCGGCGGAGCCAGTGATGGCTATTAGTTTGGAAATGAATGATGCTGTTAATTCTGCTCGCGACGAAGGAATAACAGAAAATGATGCAATTTCAATAAATGGAAATGTTGTTACAGTTCGTCTTCGCGAGGGTGTAGGGTATTCTTATTCTTTTTTCAATGATGTGAGTCCTACGATTAAATTTGATACAAAAACAAAGCTCTATGAACTTTTTATAGACAAAAAATAAAATGAATTTCAAATATAAAATAAAAAATAAGAAAGGGGTAGAGATTCTTTCAGTCTACTGGTTCGCGATTTTGTTCATAATTGCTGCTGCGATTGTCTACATGGTTTATTCTTTCTATGGACAGCCCTATGATGTTCGAGAAACGGAAGCCGATGCGCTTACCACTTTAGTTGCGAGATGTCTTACTGATGCTGGTTACGTTGCCAATGGAGTTTTATCTGCTGGAATTTTGAATGAAGATTTCAAGAATAATTTCTTAGGTAATTGTAATTTGAATTTTGAAGTAGAAGATGCTTATGGCTGGCGCTCGCAGGGACAATTTTATGTTGAGGCTAGTTTTTTTAACTTTGATTCGAGCGTGCCGATAGGAAATATTGTTGAAGGGAATTCAGAGTGGGCTTCTTTTTGCGGTCAAAGTGGGAGAAATCTTCCTGTTTGCGTCGATAGAAATTTTTATGTTATTGACAGAGACAATAATCAATACAAAGTAAATGTGATTTCGGTCGTGAGAAAAACGGAGAAAAATGTTCAATAAAATGGGTTTTTCTTTTTACAAAAAAGAAAAGCTACACTGTAAAAGAAAAAGTAAGTTTGTGCTGCCGCGCTTGTCTAAAAAAGCAGAGGTCGGAGAGACTGTTACTTGGATGGTTGCGACAATCGCGATAGTCGTAATTCTTTTCATTTCAGTTTTTGTTTCTTCGGTTTATTTTAATGGGAAAAAGAAAGCTTCGCCCTTGGGAAATGCAGATTACCTTGCAGCGTCGTCGTTTAATTCGTGGCTGCTGACAAAAAATAGTTCCGGAACAATGGTGTATGAGCAGTTAAAGAGCAATGATGATTTTAATGACTTTAACGGGGATTTGTCACAGAAAATATTTTTAGAATTTTACGGAGATGAGTATCGCGATGTTTGGATGGGTGTTTATGATGGGAGTATTTCGGTTGTAGTGACAAACCGATTTTTTGGTTCTCGGCCTGGCTTCGTTCTCGGCGGCGGCGAAAATTTAGTTTCATTAAATACAATTGTACAACGGGTTCCTCTTGGCGAAGGCAAAGACGTTGAATTGCTTTTGAGAACTATAAAATGAAAATAAAAAACAAGCGCGGCGACATCCCGATAACGATTCTTGTAATTGGGGTTCTCGCGATTTGCGCCCTCGCGATTTTCAGTTTTTACACTTCAAGCCAGAAAGTAAAATCTGGTTTTGATTCTATCGGGGTTGTTAACCGCGCGGTTGTCGATATGCAGAAAATTTCCTTGTACGAAGAACTTGGATTTGATGATGGCGAGATAAAAACTATCTTTGGTGTTCAGCCAGACAAGGTTGGAAGATTGTTTATTGGAGTAACGCAAGGAGGAATTTCTGTAAAGCACTTTCTCCCCCCCGATTGAATAAAAACATTTTTAAACAAAATAAACATTAACTTAACATGAATAAAAGAGGTCAGGGCTTGAGCACGAATGCGATTATTTTGATTATACTCGGAGTGATTGTTCTGGTTGTTTTGATACTTGGCTTTACGATTGGGTGGGCGAAATTATTCCCTTTTATTCAATCGAATAATGTTCAGAATATTGTGACTTCTTGCGAGACGGCATGTACGACGGGCGCGCAATTCGATTGGTGCTCTGCGCAAAGGAATCTGAATGACGGGACTAGTAAAGAAACTGATGATTGTCAAGGTTTCGCGACGGACTTAAAATATTCTGGCAGGAATTATGGGATAAATACTTGTCCTTCAATTACTTGTGCTTCCGCTCCAACAACTCCTTAATTTTTCTTTTTCAAAATTTATTTAAATTAAGAATTCTTCTTTTTGTTATGGTTGGTGATTACAGTTTTTCAGAGAAAAGAAATAAAGGAAAGAACAAGAAGAAAGAAAAAAAGAAGCATCCCTACCGAAAAGGGGGGAAGAATCGTTCTCGGGATTTTAAGAAGAGTGAATAGTTTGTTTTTGTCCCGTCCTACTCCCGACTTCGCACGCGAGATTAGTTCACATTTTATCGCTACCACGAAGTCGCTCGCCCACCCAAAGTCTGAAGGAAGTATGCGCGCCTTCGGCGCGATTGGTGTTAATGAGAACAAAGTAAAATCACGCGGATAAAATTATTTTTGGAAGTTTTTAGTTAACAAAACTTTGAAAGCCTAGCCCAGCGCGCGCTTCAAATATTTTATAAATTGGGTTCTTCTCTTATTGTTATGTTTGAAATAATATTCCTTTTTGCTCTTGCTTTGATTTGGATTGCTTTCGCTGTTGTGCAAGATTTGAGAAGTCGGGAAATTGCGAACTGGTTGAATTTTAGTCTTGTTGTTTTTGCCCTTGGCTTCAGATTTTTTTATTCCCTTCTTTCTGATGCGGGCTTCGGATTTTTCTATCAGGGTCTTATAGGGCTGGGGATATTTTTTGTCCTCGGGCACTTGATGTATTACGGAAGATTTTTTGCCGGCGGCGATGCGAAACTTATGATCGCGCTCGGGGCTATTTTGCCTATGACAAATTCTTTTTACACAAACTTGAAAATTTTTGCGTTGTTTATTCTTTTGTTCCTGTTCGTCGGTGCGGTTTACATAATTATTGCGAGCTTCGTTTTGAGCATCAAAAATTTTGAAGCTTTCAAGAAAGAGTTTAGACACCAGATTGCCAAGAGAAGAAAGATAGTTTACTCTGCTCTTTTAATTGGG
>JAHJUA010000098.1 GCA_018829425.1 Nanobdellota archaeon
GTTCAATCTGACTTTCGCAATTTGGACTTTTCTATCTGGAGCAGAACCAACAAGATACTTTGCGACTTCATCCATTGGTTCTATCGTCGCGCTTAAACCGATTTTGACTGGCCATACGGAGGAAACTTCATTTAATCTTTCCAGAGTCAGACTCAGATACACTCCTCGTTTATTGTCGAGAGAATGAATTTCATCGACGACGCAGAACTCGGTTTTTCTCAGATTCTCAACGAATTTTGGAGAAGTGAGAACAATTGCTAAAGACTCGGGAGTTGTTATGAAAATGTGTGGGGGTTTTCTTGACATTTTCGCTCTTTCGGCGATAGTAGTATCTCCAGTTCTTAAGCCCACACGAATTTTTTGTAGTTTTATTTTTTTTGAAACAGCCAAAGTTTCAATTTCCTCAAGAGGCTCAATTAAATTTTTGTGAATGTCATTGCTCAAAGCTTTTAGAGGAGAAGTGTAAACTGCGTAAATCCTATCTTCAAGCTCGCCCTTTTCAGCGAGGATAACAAGATAATTTAGGATTGAAAGGAATGAAGTTAGAGTTTTGGTTCCTCCTGTTTCGGCAGAGATGAGAATGTTCTTCCTTTCCCAAATAGCCATTATCCCATACCTTTGAGTGAGGGAAAAGTCCTTGAACTTTGAAAAGAACCATTCTTTAACTAAAGGGTGTAGGATTTTCTCTATTTCCTTGCGGCTTCTTTCTTTCGCTTGAGTCATTGTCGTCATAAGTACTCTCGGTGATTGGAGGTTTATTAAGGTAACGAATAATTTTCATAATCCGCGAATAGTGACTAAAATATTTAAAGGAAATAGTTCTAAAGTTTTTACTAATACAACCTACAGGTATTATTTGCCCTTGAGGTACAATATCTTGTAGGTATAGTTTAACATGGATTGCCCATTTTGTTCAAAGGATACGAAGGTTACAGACAAGAGAAGTTCGCCAGAGGGCGTGCGTCGGAGAAGAGAATGTCTAAAATGCGAAAAAAGATTCACAACTTATGAAAAAGTAAGTCGTGCTGAGATATTTGTAATAAAAAAAGACGGGCGGCGCGAAAAGTTTTCCCGCGAGAAACTTGAAGGAGGAATTGAGCGAGCGTTTGAGAAACGGCCGGTTCCAAAAGAAAAAATAAGTAAAATGATAAACGAAATTGAAGAAAGAATAGCAAATCTTGGGAAGAAAGAAGTGCAGAGCAAAAAGATAGGGGAACTTGTTGTGCGAGGGATAAAAAAATTGGACCACGTGGCTTACATAAGGTTTGCTTCAGTATATAAGGACTTCCAGGACATAAAAGATTTTAAAGAGGAGTTGCGAGGATTGTAAATGCCGATAGAACAAATAATTAGAAGAGATGGAGAAATCGTTCCTTTTGAACAGGAAAGAATAACAGAAGCAATATGGAAAGCTGTTAAATCAGTTGGGGGGCAGGACAAACAAAAAGCACGAGAAGTCTCAGACTCCGTTGTTCAGGAAATTGAGGGAAAATTCGGAAACGGAAGACTTCCTACAGTTGAGGGAGTCCAAGATATTGTCCAAAGAGTTCTTATAAAAAGAGGGCACGACGAAACTGCAACTGCTTATATAAGATATCGGTTTGCCCATGAAGGACTAAGAGATGTAAGGACCACTGTTGAAACAATAAGTTCTGTAGAAAATTATCTTGGGAAAGAAGATTGGGAGGTAAGAGAAAATGCAAATATGGGATTTTCGTTGCAAGGATTAAATAATTTTCTTGCCGAAAAAACGATTGGAAATTATTGGCTGAACAGAGTGTATCCTGAAGAAATCAGGAAAACGCATCAGAGCGGAGAATTTCACATACATGATTTAGGAACCCTCGGTCCTTACTGTGTCGGATGGGATTTAGAAGATTTGTTAAAAACAGGATTTAAAGGCGTTTCGGGGAAAGTAGAATCAGCGCCGGCCAAGCATCTTAGAACTGCACTCGGACAAATCGTTAACTTTTTCTATACATTGCAAGGAGAGGCCGCGGGCGCGCAAGCATTTTCAAGTTTCGATACATTGCTAGCACCGTTTGTAAGAATTGATCGGTTAAGCTATCCTGAAGTAAAACAAACCATGCAGGAATTTGTATTCAACCTCGCAGTTCCAACAAGAGTCGGTTTTCAAACTCCTTTCACCAACATCACGATGGACCTAAAAGTTCCGGATTATATGAAGGACAACAGCATCGTAACGGGACTATCTCAAGGGTATGCTAACAAAAAAAGAGAAAAGGAAAGAATAAGATTAGAGGGAATAATGGGCTCTTCTTACGGGGATTATCAAAGAGAATTAGACATGATTAACAGAGCTTTCGCAGAAGTTATGTTAGAAGGAGATACAAAAGGTCGACCCTTTACATTCCCGATTCCGACATATAATCTTACAAAAGATTTTGACTGGGAAAATGAAAAGCTAAAACCGGTTTGGAAAATGGCCGCAAAATATGGCATCCCTTATTTTTCGAATTTTATCAATTCAGATATGGACCCTGAAGATGCTCGAAGCATGTGCTGCCGATTAAGGATTGACAATACCGAATTAGAAAGGAGAGGCGGAGGACTTTTCGGAAGCAATCCTCTCACAGGCTCCATCGGAGTTGTAACAATGAATATGCCCCGATTAGGATACACTTCAACGAGCGAGGAAGCATTTTTTGGAAGATTAGGGGAACTTATGGGATTAGCAAGAGATAGTTTAGAGATAAAGAGAAAAACATTAGAGAACTTTACAAATGGAGGACTATACCCCTATTCAAAGTTTTATCTGCGGGGCGTGTTTGAAAAATTAGGAAAATATTGGGGGAATCATTTTTCTACGATAGGTCTTCTCGGAATGAACGAAGCAATAGCGAATCTCCTTCCAGGAGAAAATATTACAACACCGAGAGGTCATGCTTTTGCCGGAGAGACATTAGATTTTATGAGAGAGAAAGTCAAAAAGTTCCAAGCAGAAACAGGGCAAATGTATAACTTGGAAGCAACGCCCGGAGAGGGAACAACCTACAGATTTGCGAAGGGAGATAAAGAAAGATTCCCGAACATTCGTGTTGCAAACGAAGAAAATGTAAGTCAAGGAGCAAAACCATATTACACAAATTCCACTCAATTGCCCGTCGGCCACACTTCCAATTTATTTCGCGCATTGGAGATGCAAGACAAACTTCAAACAAAATATACTGGAGGAACAGTATTTCACGCATTTTTAGGAGAAAGTCCAAGAGGAGAAGATATTGCAAGAGTCGTAAGAAAAATCGCGGAAACATACCATCTGCCCTATTTCACGATAACTCCCACCTTTTCGATTTGTCCAAATCACGGATATGCCCCCGGAGAAAAAGAGGAATGCCCCTCGTGCGGAGAAGAAACTGAAGTGTGGTCCAGAACTGTTGGTTACCTTAGACCTGTAAAACAATGGAACGACGGCAAGCAAGAAGAATTCCGTGATAGGAAGATGATGAATGTAAGAGAAAAAAGATAAAATGGGAATAGAAGGTTTCCAAGAATTTACGTTGATTGATTATCCCGGCAAATTTGCGTGCACTATATTTTTTGGAGGGTGCAACTTTAGATGCGGCTATTGCCATAACTCAGAACTTGTTTTAGGAAAAAGACAGGCAAGTCATACACAAGAAGAGATTTTCAAATTTTTAGAACAGCAACAAGGAAAGTTAGAAGGAGTTTGCATAAGCGGCGGCGAACCGACTTTGCAGAGAGGATTGGAAAAATTTATCAGAAGGATAAAAGAAAGAGAGTTTTCAATTAAGTTAGATACAAATGGAAGCCATCCAGAAGTTCTTCAAGAGTTGAACAATCAAGGATTAATTGATTATATTGCAATGGACGTGAAATCGGGAAAAGAGAGATACAAAGAAATTGTAGGAGCACAGTTAGATACGAAAAAAGTTGAAGAAAGCATGAGAGTTGTATCAAAGCTTCCGGATTATGAATTCAGGACGACAGTTGTTAAAAGATACCACGATGCCGAGGAAATTGAAAGAATCGCAGGATGGGTAAACAGTGTATGCGGGAAGAAACCAAAGAGATATTTCCTTCAGGGATTTAAAAGACAAGAAAATTTGATTGACTCTTCGTTTACTAAAGAAGAAAATGTCGGCGCGGATTATTTAAGACAACTCAAAGAAGTTGCAATACCTTATTTTAAAAGTGTAGAGATTAGAGGAGAATAAACTTTCAAAAATTTTATAAACACTTTTCGATAAATCTATTTCATGACAGATAATGATAAAGTTCCGGAACTGGCAGAGAGCGAATTTGATGAGTTTGTAAAAGAGGGAAATGTTGTGATTGATTTCTACGCGGACTGGTGCATGCCTTGCGTCACGATGGCACCGATAGTTGAAGAACTGGCAGAGAAATTTGAAGGAAAAATAAAGTTCGGGAAAGTTAGTGTAGATGACAATGATGCGCTTACGAAAAAATTTTGTGTTGATTCTATGCCGAGCTTTTTGCTTTTCAAAGATGGAGAGGTTGTTGAAAAGTTTTCTGGCGCTATGTCTATTGAAGATTTCGAAGAGAAGTTGGAGAAATTTACATAACTCCGTTCCAAGTAATTGTATCCAAATAAGAATCTAAAGCAGAGGTAAGATGGCGGGGAACAAGTTTCCTTACTTCAAGATAATGTTCCAAAGAGAGGAATCCTTTCAAGGGGTTGTCAGAACGATTAACAAAAAAGTCTCCTCCGCATTCGCCGCAAACTTGAATCGGTTGCTCCCCATAATCAGGGTCATCTAAGTCATATATCTCACTACAAGTCATGCAAATTATTTCCCTATGTTCAAAGTTCATAAATGGCCCCGAAGGGATTCGAACCCTCGACACCTGGATCTCTTCGTTTCCTATTTCTCGCGGAGCGAGTATTCTTAGGAGGTTGACTGTCAAGGAACTTAGGTTCCTTACATAAAAGTCCAGTGCTCTAACCAGGCTGAGCTACGGAGCCATTGTTTGTTTACGGCGATGTAGCGAACCCTTCTGTTTGAAGGAGGGGTTACTGTAAGGGGAAACTCTGGTTCCCCTCATGAGCTACGGAGCCATTATCCTAAAATACAAAATTAGTTTATAAATATTTATTTGTATGAGACCCAACATTTTAAAATTGTGCTTACCTTTAATTTTAAGAAAATGGGGCGATTAATAAGAGAATTTCCGTTCACGACGGTTCTGGCATTGGCAGGTTTCTTCCTTGGAGTTTCCCTTCTTTTTAGTGCGGATTTTTTCACAAGTTATGAAATGTCCTCAATCGCGGAGAATCCGATAAGTTCTGTTATGAATTATATTAAAGATTCGGGCCTACAAGCAGGAAAAGTGTTTCTAAAGGGCATTGGTTTGGGTTTGGCAATGGGAACATTTTTTGGTCTTGCAGGATTTGTAATAGATTTTTTAAGAAGGAAACAGGTCTCTCAAACAGCCTATGGTGGGAAAGTTCAGCAGATTGTTGAAAATAGAGGGTTTGCCCTCTAATTTTACGGAAAATCGATTTTGGCGAAAGATTTAAAAACAAAAATTTGGTATCTTTTATTATTGTTAAGTTATTAAAAAGATATTAAAAGGTATCTTTCGCTTTTCACTGCCCAGCATAAATTCACCGACGGAAAATCCCTCCTAAGCGGTCTAAACCGCCAAAAATCAAAAAATGCATACTCTTCAACCTAAACACATAAAACTAAGGGAAAAAGAAGTTAGTGAAGTTTTGGATAAATTTAATGTTTCTAAGGCGCAATTGCCAAAAATATTGTTAAGTGATCCTGCTCTTCCCGAGGGCTGTGAAATAGGAGACCTAATCCACATAGAAAGGGCTGAAGATTCTGATTCTGAAAAAGGGAAGGGAGAAAAGAGAGAATACTTCCGGGTGGTCGTGTAATGAAAAAAAATAATCACCAAGTAATTAGAAATTATCTTGAAGAACACTCGCTGGTAGAATCTAATGTTGTTTCTTTTAATAATTTTATAGACGGAAGAATGCAAGATATTGTTAATGAGATTTCTGCCACAATAAATGGAGATGATTTTGAAATCAGCCTCGGGAAAATTGAAGTTGGGAAGCCAAGAGTTATAGAAGCCGACGGAAGTTCTTCAGACATAACGCCTGCCGAAGCTAAGATGAGAGGTCTGACTTATGCAGCAGTTGTGACGATGGAAATTACAGTCAAGAAAGATGACCAAGTTGATTCTGAAGTTGTAGAGATTGGAAAGATTCCAATTATGGTTAAGAGTAAAGCATGTCACACGCACGGAATGTCTAGAGAAGAGTTGATAAAAAGTCAGCACGATCCTCTTGACCCCGGAGGTTATTTCCTTATCAAGGGAAACGAGAGAGTTATGGTTATGGCCGAAGATCTTGCAGAGAACCAGCCGTTCATAGAAAATGATTCAAAAGGTAATCTTGTATTGAAGCTTTTCTCGTTGAGAGGAACATATAGAATTCCAATTTCAGTTTCAGAAAATAAAGAAGGAATCATAAACATTTCCTTCAGCAAGTTCAAGGACATTCCGGTGATGGTTGTCCTTAAGGCTTTGGGAATGGTTAAAGAATCTGAAATTCAGGGTCACATTGGAAAAGAAACAGATTCTGTTATCGCAAATTTCTACGAGTTTGTCAATTTAGCGACGAAGGAAGATGCAATGATTGACATTTCAGAGAAAGCAAACCTTCAAGGAACAAAAAAAGAAGTTCTTGACAGAGTTAAGCAAAGACTTGATGCTTATCTTTTCCCCCACATAGGTTTGGAAAAAGAAGACCGAACGAAAAAGGCTGTTACGTTGTGCAAACTTGTTAAGCAGTTCCTTCTTGCTAAAGAAAATCCAAAACTTAGAACAGATAAAGACCATTATGCGAATAAAAGAGTGCGACTTTCGGGCGATCTTTTGGCGACGCTGTTCAGAGTAAATCTGGGAATTTTAATCAGAGACATTCAATATTCACTTCAAAAATCTACTAAGAAAAAGAAATTTTTCTCGATAAAAATAATTGCTAAATCTACTTTGTTTTCGCATAGAGTTGAATCTGCAATCGCGACTGGAAGTTGGACTGGGGAAAGAAGCGGTATCACGCAGAACATGGATAAGACAAATTATCTTGCAATAATTTCTCAGTTGCAAAGAGTTTCGAGTATGCTTGCTTCAGACCAAGAAAACTTTATGGCAAGAACACTTCATCCAACTCATTATGGAAGGTTCTGCCCAATAGAAACTCCTGAAGGAACTGAGATTGGACTTAGAAAAAATCTTGCCATCATGGCGCAAGTTTCAACAAGAATTGAACTTGAAGAAGA
>JAHJUA010000099.1 GCA_018829425.1 Nanobdellota archaeon
AATTTTTACTCCTTTGGCTCTGTAGCTCAGGGTTTAGAGCGCTGCTCTCATGAAAGCAAATCCGAAAGGATTTCCATTGACTCAAAACAGGTTTGCTTTGAGTGAGGCAGAGGTCGGGAGTTAAATTCTCCCCAGAGCCATGTAGAATTCAACTCCAAGTCCTCACTTCGTTGCGGATACAAAGCAGGCTTTGTATAGGGAATTAAATTCTCTCCAGAGCCATAGTTCTTCTAGGGCTCTGCTCCTGCCCACGCTTGGTGTTAAATGAAGATTAGTCCATCGCGTAAACACTCTCTCCGAGCGTAGCGAGGATACAGAGCCATTCATAAGTTTAATAAATCCTTTTTGTTTCTTTGTTAGATGGTGAATAGCACTCTTGTTGATGTTGCAATATTTCCTTTGAACTCTTTGACTAATCTTGCCCAGGCGCTTGGAGGGCTTATTGCAGTTTCTATCATATTTGGGATAATTAATGTTTTGATGAATCGAAGAAGAGGAAGAGAGTTGAAGAGAATAAGAGAAGATATTTCTTTGATAAAGAAGATTATTTCTGAGAAGAAAAAGAGAAAATAATTAAGCGTTAGCTTCGGCTTCTTTCTGTTTTTGCCTTTCAAATCTTACAAGGAATCCTGCTACTTGGTTTCTTATTTTTTTACTAGGCATAGTTTCCCCTAGAATTTCCTTATTTTTATCAAAGTTATCACTAAATTGAATTCCTCTTTTTTCAAGCTCCTTGCCTGTTCTTTTTATCTGTTTGGATTTTATCTTTCCCATTGTAAAAGTTGTTCCTGTGCGTTTTTAAATATTGTCATTCGATCTCCCCTACTGAACTTAAATTTTTTACAGCCTTAAGTAAGTCTCCCGTTCTTTTGAGGAGCGTCCCATTGCCTAAAACAATGTAGGGGATATTTCCAAATTCTTCAGCTTTTTTTGAAGCTTTAATAATATCTCCCTCGCTGATTCTTCTTTTATTATATGCGACGAGAACCTTCTCAATTCCGGCTTCTCTGACTTTGAGTATGGTCTCATTTTTATTGAATACTAAAATATCCACCATCTCTATTGATTTTTTTGCAAGAGATTCTTTTACCTTCATGAAGAAATTGTTTTCTTTCTGAGAGTCCTTTTTCTTTGGCCTTTTATTCTTTTGAACTTTTTTGATTTTATTCTCTTCAACAGGTTCGTCAAATATTCCTAGTTCTTGATTTTGTTTTGGAGGTATTTCTTTTGGCGGTTTTTCTTGAACTTGAGGTATTTCTTTTGGAATTTCTTCTTCAGGTTTAGGGGCTTGTGGTTTTTCGGGTATATTAAAGAATCTCCATTCTAGTTCTTCGCTTCCTTGTCTTCTAAACGGAATCGCGAAATCTTTTATTTCTCTAAGAGCGACCCTTATCGCAGGTTCTTGTTCCAAATCTTTCAAAGTTCCTTTCTCTTTGAGCAGAATGAAAGCATCCTTTTCTCTACTCTTAAGATGATGTGCGAATCTTTCAAGCATTTTTTCCTGGCCCGGAACAAAATAAAGAGAGGAACTTCCGATTCTCATATCGCTTGTTTTAATACTTTTTTCAGAAAGAATTTCTGACAGAAATGCAGAAGTGAAAAGAATGCTTAATCCGGCTTCTTTGGCAATGTGCACTGGGAGACTGGGGCCTGTTCTTCTGATGAATGCAACAATTTTTTCTTTTATCTGAGAAGTGTCTTGTGCGGGCATAATTGAAGTAAATATGAGAAGGTTATAAAGATTTTTATGTTTCTAACGATGATTACGGTTTTATCCATTTCACTTCGTAATAGCTCACGTCGCCTTCTTCATCGACTATCGAGAGGAGAAGATTTTTCTTCGTGCTGTGTGCGACTCTGTTTTTTGCGGAGAAGTCGTGCCAGGTGAAGGTTCTTGATTCGTTGTCGCAGAAGACAACCCATTTGGCGTGTTTTTTTCCTGGCTTCGAACCCTTCTCATAAACTCTGAAATCCGCGCCGAACTTCAAAGCAGTTTTGACGACGTAGCCTCTTTCACGAAGGTCTTTGAAAACAGGATATTTTATCAGGATTCTCTTGTCTATTCTTTGCAGTTTTTTTATTAAACTTTCAAAAGAAACTTTCTTGTTTCCTGAAACCACAGACATTCTGTTTTTTTCAACTAAAAGTAGCGCTTCCGAAAGAGAATATTGGATTTTTTCCCCGATTGGTTCGCCGAAGTGGCTTTTTTTGTGAAGAGAGAATGCTTCTGAGGAATTGCTCGAGATGTTTTCTCTTAGAATGTGCGCTTGTATTTTGTCTTTATTCATTCTTTAATATGTTAATGATAATATTTAAAAGTTGCTGACGTGTTCTTCTTCTATGGCTAAAGCTAATTATGATTTTAATAAGATTGAAGCGAAATGGATGAAGAAGTGGGATTCTGCGAAAGTTTTTGAGGTTAAGAAAAGCAAAAAGAAAAAGTTTTACGTTCTTGATATGTTTCCTTATCCTTCCGCAACAGGTTTGCACATAGGTCATGCATTCGTTTTTTCTTTAGGAGATATCTTTGCGCGATTTAAGAGGCTTCAAGGTTATAATGTTCTTTATCCGATAGGGTATGATGCTCTTGGGCTTCCTGCGGAGAACGCTGCGATTAAAGCGAAGACGCATCCTAAGGAATACACAAAGAAGTCGATTGCGAATTTTATGAAGCAGCAGAAGGCGATGGGTTGGAGTTATGATTGGAGTCGGATGGTGAATACTTCCGATTCAGATTTTTACAAATGGGACCAATGGATTTTTCTTAAGATGTATGAAAAAGGTTTGGCTTACAGGAAAAAATCTTCTGTGAATTGGTGTCCAAAGTGCCAGACGGTTCTTGCGAATGAGCAAGTTCACGATGGAAAATGTTGGAGACACGAAGATACTAATGTTGAGGTTAAACACCTTGACCAATGGTATTTGAAAATAACTGATTACGCGCAGGAGCTTCTTGATGGTTTGGAAAAATTGAATTGGAGCGAGAATGCGAAAACTCGCCAGAGAAATTGGATTGGTCGTAGCGAAGGAAGCGAAATTCTTTTCGAGATAAACGGAAAAAAATGGCCAGTGTTTACGACGCGACCTGATACGATTTTTGGAGTTACGTTTTTAGTTGTTTCAGCTCAGCACTCCGAACTAATGGAACTTGTTTCTGATGAACAGAAAGAAGAAGTCAAAAAGTTTTTGAAGAAATTGAAAGGTGTTTCTGAAAAGCAGATGGAAGACGCGGAGAAGGAAGGCGTTTTTACTGGAAGCTATGCCTTGAATCCAGCTAATGGCGAAAAGATTCCGGTTTATGCTGGGAATTTTGTCGTCGCTGATTATGGTTCCGGGATGGTGATGGCAGTTCCGGCTCACGACAAGAGAGATTTTGAGTTCGCGGAGAAATATGGGATTCCAATCAAAGTTGTTGTTGAACCAAAGGATTATGAAATTTATGAAAGGAACGGGCAGATACCTCAAGCCTACGAAGGAGAAGGAAGTCTTGTGAATTCTGGAGAATTTAATGAAATGGAAAGTGGGAAGGTTAGAGAAGAGATTACAAAATTTTTGGAGAAGAAGAAACTTGGGAAAAAGAAAGTTCAGTTCCGCCTTAGGGATTGGCTGATTTCAAGACAGAGATATTGGGGGACTCCAATTCCAATGGTTTATTGTGATGAATGTGGTGTTGTGCCTGTTGAAGAAAAAGATTTGCCTATTGTTCTTCCGGATAAAGTAACTTTTGGAAAAGGAAATCCTTTGACTACAAATGAAAAATGGATTAAGACTAAATGTCCAAAATGTGGAAATAAAAATGGAAAAAGAGAGACAGATACTATGGACACTTTTGCGAACTCTTCTTGGTATTACTTGAGATATACTGATCCGAAGAATGAGAAAAAGATTTTCAATTCTGATGATGCGAATTATTGGGCTCCAATAGATCAGTATATTGGTGGGCCAGAGCATATCACGATGCACCTTATTTATGCGAGATTTTATACAAAGTTCCTTAGAGATTTGGGACTTTTGAATTTTGATGAACCTGCTACAAGATATTTTACGCAGGGAATAATTCACGGCAGCGACGGTGAAAAGATGTCAAAGTCGCGAGGAAATGTTGTTGAACCTTTAGAGACAATAAAAAGATTTGGAGCAGATAGTCTGAGACTTGCATTAGTAAGCTTAGCTTCCCCGGAGAATGATACAGTGTGGGATGAGAAAATTGTTGAAGGAAGTTCTAAATTTTTGAGAAGAGTTTATGATTATTTCTCCAATTTCAATCCAGGAAAAATTGATCCTAAAATTGAGAGTAAAATTAATAAGACCATTAGGGAGATTTCAGACAATGTGGAAAATTTCAAACATAATCTTGCAGTTATAAAACTGAGGCAATTGTTTGATTCGTTTTCTGACAAGAATCTTGATAAAAAAACTGCGGAGAAATTCTTGCTGATGCTCCATGTTTATTGTCCTTTCATAACGGAGGAACTTTGGGAGAAACTTGGAAATAAAAATTTTATAAGTCTCTGGAGTTGGCCAAAAGTTGAAGAGAAAAAAATTAATGATAAGTTTGAGAAAGAAGATGAAATTGTGAAGAAAGTTGTTGATGATATAAATAATATTAAGAAGGTTTTGAAAAAAGATAAAGTTAAAGTTAGTTTGTATGCGATTCCGTCGGAAGTTGAACTTTTAAGAAACGAAAGTGAGACGATAAAAACTTTGTCAGGTTCTGCAGTTCTTGAAGTTTATGCGGTTAATGATGCTAAGGTCAAGTCTGGTGAAGCCGACCCCGAAGGAAAAGCGAAGAAGGCGAAGCCCGGCAAACCTGGGATTTATTTGGAGTGATTTTGTTACCTTTATAAAAAGATAACAGAAGAAAAGTTTATAAAGTTCTTTTTTCTTGGATTTTCATGAAAGCGAAAATTGGAAAATCATATTTGACCGAAATTCCTCACAAAGGTAGCGAGATTACGTTCCAGCATCCTGCATTTAGAGGAACTTATGGAAGTGTTGCGGAACAAATCGACAGCGAAGGTTTGCAAAGACCGAATTCTGCGCAAACAGCTTCGTTGGTTTACGATGTCTTTCAGAATCCAGAAGGGCAATATGAATCTGAAATAATTGATATTTTGAATAAGAGATGGTTTTTGGAATTCACAGGAAATCTTTATCTTCCTAAATCAAACGATGGAGTGAATAATGGAGTTATTTTGGAAACTAATCCTCAAATTACAAACGGAAGATTGGATATGGATAGACAATCTCTTGTAAGAAGATTGCAGGAAAATGATTCTTCAGTGAAGTTTGTTCCCTTCGGTTTTAAGACTGGAGAGCAAACCACAAGAGAATTAAAGAAGAATCCTTATATTGTTGCAAGATACGGCGAAGAAGGAGCCGAAAAAGTTGCAGAAGTTGCTTCAAAATCCAAGTATGACCCGAGAGTATGGAGTTTTGAATCTGTTGATGAAGAGAAACAGAGAATGTCTGTTTTGGACAGGGGCTGGGTCTTTGGCTACAGGCTGAATGTCTTTGGTTACATTTGGAGCGACTACGTTGATGGTCATGCTTTTGGGGTAAGTTCCAAATAAAAGTGAATAAGGTTTTGCTCGCTTTGTAAGTGATTAAGACTCGCACAAAATTTTTAAAGCTTTTTTGTTCTATGATATTGTGGGAAAACCCGGGATTTATTTGGAGTGACTTACTGTTTGGATAATATAAATTCTTATAAGTCAGTCTTCCTCCAGAAATTAATGAATAATCCTTTTAGTGATGTTATAAACATCTTCTTTGGGATACTTTCTTTTTTCGCTATTGTTTCTGGATTTCTAGTTGAGGAATATCGGGTTTTGTTTTGGAGTGTTGGCTCTGCCTTATTAATTGTTGTGCTCTTGGGTTATTATATTTTTGATAGCAGAAACAAAATAAATTTCCTTATTAATAGATTCAATAAAATAGAGGAATCTTTAAATATTTACAATCGTTTGAATAAATTAGAATTAGAAGTGTTTAAAAAATGAAAAGAGCTCAAATAAGTTTTATTGATATAATAAAAGTCGGGTTAGCAGCGATTTTGATTTATGCTCTTATCAAATCTTTCTCTTAGGCAGATAGCTTTTTATAATTTCTTTTCTAATATTTCCCATGGGAAGAAAGAGAGGTGTTAGTGCTTACGGGCCAGAGGATTCTTATTCTTCAAGTCAAATGGGTTCATCTCGGGGAATTATGGGATTCATTCAGTCGATTCAGCCCGCTTACATTTTAATCGCCTTCGTCGCTATTTTTATCTTAACCCTCCTTTCAGCATATATAGCTTCGATGGGCTCAACATTTAATGAAGTTCCTACTTGTGGCGACGGAACTTTTTACAATACTTGTTCTTTAGACAAACCATATTATTGTGAGAACGGAGTTTTGATTGAAAAGGCATCTGTTTGCGGTTGCTTGAATGGAAATTATTTTGGGAATATTAGCCTTGTGAAACAAAATGAATCGTGCGTCTTGCCCTTGGATACAAATCCCTATGACCTTGAACTTAGATACACTCTTCACGGAGAGGAAGGAAAGATTGATTTTACTGTTTATGAAGGGGTTCAAGAACATGTTTCCGAAATACCGAGAGATCTCTATTACATTGATTCTGAGATTCCGTTTAGGAAAGATTTCAAAATTAAAAGCATCAGCGACGAAGTTCAAGGATTTAATTTGCTTCACCTTGTTAAGAAAATTCAGAATTTAGCGCCAGGAGATAAAGTTGACCAGGCGAGAATTGCCGTTAGTGTAGTTCAAAACATTCCTTACGGTGCCTCGAACAAAACTATTTCTATTAGCGGAAATGAAATTAATTATTCGAGATATCCTTACGAAGTGCTTTATGAGTTTGAAGGAATTTGCGGGGAGAAGTCGAGTTTGATGACGGCTTTATTAAAAGAAATAGGGTATGGCACTGTGATATTTTATTTTTCTGATGAGAACCATGAAGCAGCAGGGATTAAGTGTCCTGTTGAAAAGAGTTTTTACGGCAGCGGATTTTGCTTTGTTGAATCTGGGGGACCCTCGATAATCTCTGATAGTTCCATGGAATTTGTCGGAGGTGTGAAACTTGTTTCCGTTCCGCAAGTGATGCTTATTTCAGAAGGAATATCTTTGCCTAAAGGAATAGAAGAATATGGTGATGCAAAGACAATTTCAGATATAAGGAATAAAAATATTATGGGATATTTGAAGTTCTGGAGATATAATAATATCGCCGAGAAATATAATCTCGATGGAACTTATGAGTTGGATTGATTGCCCCGCTCGCCCAACCCTTGGAGGAAATGGGAATTTGCGCGCCTTCGCTACTCCCGACTTCGCTCGCGATTGTTTTGTTCCGAACCAAACTCCGTTAAGGTTCTCCACTAAAAAATTAATGCTGGAATTTAATGAATCATCATCACAGTTATTTATGTTAATACGGCGCGGAGCGCCTTTAATTCTAGAAGGTGAGCGTAGCGACGGCAAATTTAATTAAAGATTCGGG
>JAHJUA010000100.1 GCA_018829425.1 Nanobdellota archaeon
ATGACTTTGGAGAGTTCTTTCATCCCATTTCCGAGCGAGATAATCCTAATTCCCGCAGGTGCTCTAATTTACCAAGGAGAAATGAATTTTTTCCTTGTATTTTTCTCAGGCCTCCTCGGAAGCCTCGTCGGTGCTTCTATAAATTATTTCATTGCCTTTTTCCTAGGAAGAACTGCGGTCGACCTTCTCTTAGATAAGTATGGTGGTTTTCTTTTCTTAACAAAAGCGAAACTTCAGAAGGCAGACAAATATTTTGAAAATTATGGGGAGATTACAACTTTCGTTGGCAGGTTAATCTTCGTCGTGAGACAATTAATTTCTCTGCCAGCAGGATTTGCGAGAATGAACTTCAAGAAATTTATTCTTTACACAGCCCTTGGCGCCGCGATATGGACAATCATCTTAATCCTAATGGGATACTTCCTTGGCAACACAGATATAAGTTCTGCGATGAAAATTATAACAGCACTCTTAATTGGGATTTCAGCTCTGATTGTTATAATTTACAAAAAGCTCAAAAGAAAAAGTTCCAACTAAATATTTTTGTTAGCTTCAGCGAGCACTTCAAACAAAAATCTTTCAGTCCCTTTTATTATTTCACAGCCTTTGATGTTTATAGTATAACATGAATCTCCAGTTTGTTCAACTGATGTTTCGCTTCCTTCCTGAATTGTCACATACATTTTCTCCGACGCTGAATCACAAGTCATATCTTGACCTGCATTAATTTTTATTTCTAAGACGTTGAAGACTATTCCAAAATTGTCCACAGCTACAGAAGAGTAACCTTCACATGCAAGTCCGTACGTGATATCCATATTCATCTCATCCTTAAGACTAATATCTCCGTCAAAAGAAACTTGACTCTCAAGCTTTCTTGCATCATTTCTAAAATAAAAATTGTATTCTGCTTTTCCACCGTCGAGAATTACAGGCAACTTTGTGTTGTAGGTCGTAAGGCACGGCTTTGCGTCACAGAACACTACCTCTGTGAAATTCACACCTTTGTATTCAAAACTAGCAGGCTGCTGACTTCTCCCGGTTATATAAGCTCCCAAAAATCCAGCAATTATGATAACTCCTGCAGCAATCAGAATATTAATAAGAATTTGGTCATCTTTTTTCGATCGTTTAACAGAAGTCTTTTCTTCAGTGTTTACTTTTTTCGATTTATTTTTCCCCACAGTTTTCTTCTTCGCCATTAAATAATTAACATTTCAAAGACTTTATTAACTTTCCGCTGATTTCTAAATTACTCCAAGAACCTTGAACAAAAATCCGTCGGCGAGAGCAAGCATATCTTCTTTTGGACCTTCAATAAACACACAATTATTCTCTTGCCTAACAGAAGTTTCAACGCTTTCTTTTATTACAATTAATTTATCTTCTCCGTCGCAAGTTTTAATGGGCAGACCGTTTAGACATTCTGATCCTTCAACACATGCACCATCTACATTACTAGAAACTCTGGCGAGGTTCGCTCTTATTTCTGTTTCAGCATCAGCATTTTCAGAGTAAATGTAAAGCGGGGCGCCTTGATAAGAAGTCGCACCAATCAGATCATTACTTACCTTCAAAAAAAAACTTTCAATTTCCTCTGGATTGTAACTGAAAGAAAATCCTCCAGCCACCCAGAATCCGTTTATTTGCGAAAATTCAATTCCGTTATAAGTTATCGAGTCTCCTGAGTCTTGACCATTTGAATCGCCTCCAGAATTCAATCCGGACTGGAACGCATATCCTACAACGCTCAGAAGCATCACCATCGCAAGCGCAAATCCCACCACAAGTTGGTTCCTTTTTTGCTTCTTATCTTTATCGTGTCTTGAAATAAGTCTCTTCATCCTAAAAACTACCAACTTTTCTTTATAAATTTTGACATAGCTTAAGCCAGAAGTTAAAAAAAAGAAAAAGAAAAAAATAAATTAAATTTGTATTTATGCGACTGTAGTCAATGCAGCAGTTGCGGTAGTACCTGTATACTTCTTACCAACAGTAGTATCAATCTCTCCTGCTGGCCTGTTTCTCAAGTATGTAGCAGCGTTAACAGTGTCTTCTCTTTCGTAACCAGCAACAAGCAAGGCAACTTTGCCGCTTGCATTAGGGTTAGCGAAGCTCTGGATAACGAATTGTCCAGCGCCGACTCCTGTCGCGCTTGTCCA
>JAHJUA010000101.1 GCA_018829425.1 Nanobdellota archaeon
ACCTTTTCCGTTGTGGACATGAATTCTTAATCCAATCATGCCAGGGACGATGACTATATCTCTCAAATGAGTTTTTATCGGCTTGTTCTTTTCTACTTTTTCCTTCGCCCTATTCATGAAGTCTTCAATTTTTTGGAATTGCCTAAGGACGATTCTTCTCTTCCCTGACTTGAGGTACTTCGC
The DNA here is from genome assembly GCA_018829425.1 of Nanobdellota archaeon. Taxonomy (GTDB): domain Archaea; phylum Nanobdellota; class Nanobdellia; order Pacearchaeales; family GW2011-AR1; genus ASMP01. The sequence goes on from JAHJUA010000101.1 coordinate 184, forward strand.
CATTTCTCTTACATCTAGCTTTTTCAATTCTTCAAGTCCAATCCCTCGGTACTTGAAATCTTTTTTCCTAATTTCTACTTCTTCTACCATTTTTAATTTGTTTCTCCTCTGACCATTTTAACTAATCTGTTAGTGAAATCTCTATTGGGCTTTTCAAGGGAATCATCAAATGCTAGAATCCCCGGACGTTCTAAAGCAACAATTTCATCACCTTCTTCTTTGAACGCTCCTTCAGGTAATGTGTGAATTGTAACCACATTCCCATAATGATGATCTTCGAAAGTACCTCTGCTTGGAAAATAGCAATGATGAACCCAAGCTCTTTGACCCTCATGTAAAAATAAATGGTGCGTTCCAAGAACTGAAGTAACTTTCCCAAAGTAGGTTGCTTGGAATCTTAGCCCTGCTCCAATATTTTCAACCATTATGTATTCTTTTCCTTTTTCCATTTTATCTTCTCTTCCCCGTTCTTTTCGGTCGCAAGTGTCCAACTCTCTTACCAGGAGGAGCATTTCTCTTCGCTGTTTTATTCTTAGGGACTTTTCCACGACCTGAACCGAATGGGTGATCAACAACATTCATCTTCACTGCGGAAGTTCTTGGCCATAGTTTTCCCTTTGACTTTTTGATGTGAAACTGTTTTCCCGCTTTTACAACGGGCTTATCCAGTCTTCCTGAGCCCGCCACAACACCGACGATAGCTCGGCAGTTTTTGTGGAATTTCTTTTCTTTTTTTGAAGGCATTAAAACATAAACTTCTTCTGCAACAACCTTACTTACAACTCCTGCGCCTCCGGCGCTCTTTATGAAAATTCCTCCGTCGCCAGGTCGCGATTCAATATCGTAAACCAATGTTTTTATCGGAATATTTCCAAGCCTCAATATGCTTCCTTCCTTTTTCTCTTTCATAGTTTTTGAAATAACAATCTTCTGTCCTTCAACCATCCCCTTGAAAGCAGGAATATAAAATGTCTCTTTTCCGCAGCTGACTTTTGCCAAAGGTGCGGAGTGTGCTGGCGAGTTCAATAATCTAACTACTGTTCCCTCTCCTTCCATATTTGCAGGATATTTCAATTTGAATCTGAATGCTTTTCTTCTAACTCGATAAGTCCCGCTTCCTTTTCCTCGTGCCTGTGTGATTATTCTTTTTCCCATTACATTACTCCCAACTTCGTCGCGACGTCAATCGCCGCAAACTCTTTCTTTAATTGAACATAAGCATATTTCTTATTATCTTTCACTAATGTTCTCACTTTCTCAACTTTCACATTAAAAAGACTTTCAACTTCCTTTTTAATCTGCGTCTTCGTCGCTTCTTTCTCAGTCCTGAATGTCAAAACGTTTCCGACTTCAATCATCATAACTGCTTTCTCTGTAACGATAGGTCTCAATTGAATATTAATCATTTTCTATTTCCCCGATTTTCTTTTGAAGTTCTTTGATTGCGCTTTCTGTATAAACTGTGATTCTTCCAAGACCACCACGAGCAAGGTCTGACACTCCGAGATTTTTTGCCTTTTTCGATTCAACCAAACTTGTTTTTACTTCCTCTTTTTCTCCTGTGACCAAAAGTAATCCCGCGTTTGTCTTGTACTTTCTTCCTCTCATTTTTCCTTTCCCTGCTCTAACACTCCTCTTCTTTTCAATTTTTTCAAAAAGACTTTCGCTCAAGATTCTTTTGAGACTTGAAATCAATTCTTTTGTTTTTAGCGACGTCAATTTTGAATCAACAATGAATGGAACTCTCGTGATGTCTTTATCTGTGATATTTTCATATCTTCCCATAATTTCTTTTTTGTTTGCCGTCGCACTTAGTGCAGAGAGCAAAGCTATTTTCAACTCTTTCTTGTTTATTCTCCTCGTGTTTATCATCGAAGCTGCCTTAGGGGGATGTGCTCTTCTTCCACCTCTTACGGATGGAACTTCTGCAGCTGTCCAATTGAATTGGCTTCCTTTTCGTGAATGTGCTTTTCGCGGAACACGAGACATTCCTTTTCCGTATCCGCTTTTCCAAACGTGTCTTCTTCGAACAATTTTTCCAGAAGCAGAATGCTGTTTACCTGCGACAGGAGAAGGTGCATATGGCTGCATGCTTTTCTTCGCCTCGAGAGTTTTAGCGACGATATCCAATCTTATTTCTGCTGAAAAGAACGCAGGCATTTCAATCTCTCGCGCCTTCTTTCCTTCAATATCAAAAACTTGTATTTTTTCTGCCATTTTATCTTAATTCAATAAATTCGTAATTTTTCTTTAGTTGTTTCTTTGTCTCTCGGAACGGAGAAGTCATGACGAGTTGCCTTTTCACAGGACCTTGAACTGAACCGCAAACGACAACATAATCTGTTTTAACGTCGCCGAAGTTTTTCAAACCCTTAAGGTCTTTTCTTCCTTCTGATTTTCCAAGGTCGACTATATTTGAGTTGTAAGCAATTCTTGTGAACATTCCAAGCTGACCGGCCATCGCAACTCTAAACGTAACTCTCGCAGGATGCCAAGGCCCAATGCTTCCAGGTCCTCTTCGTCCTTTCTCAGACTTGTGATTTCTTAATGTAACTCCAAATCTTTTTACAGGTCCCGAGAATCCCTGACCTTTAGTCAAACCTCGAAGGTCAACAAGATTATTTTTCTCAAAGACATCTAGAACAGGAATTTCTTTCCCCATTTTTTCCTTAACAAAATTTAACTTTTCTTCTTTGCTTCCAGAAAGTCCAATCTCGCTCAAGTCCGGCGTTTTCTTTATTCCAGTTTTCTTGACCTGCGAATGGCATATAACCCTCACATCATCAAACTCTTCTGGTTTAACATCATCAATCTTCATCGGCTTTTTCTTTGAAATCTTAACTTTTCTCTTCATCTCTTTCTCAGGATTTTCAACAAGAATCTCTTTCGCGACGACCCCGTTTTTGTAGAATCTTATAGAATAAATTTTCATCGGAGGACATTCAAGAATTGTAACGGGAATAGGAATCCTTTTTCCCTTTGTCATCGAGCCCTCGCTGTTGTCTTTAACATAAGCGGAAGCCATGCCTGCTTTGTAGCAGATGAATCCCTTAAGAACTTTTGGAGAATCTTGAATATTTCCCCAGTTAACTCTAGGCAAGAATTTGCTGGCGCGTTTCCTCGGCCAGAACTGCAGTGAACCTTTCCTTGGTGATTTCTTTGTCGGCATTTCTCAATATGTTTGCTTTAGCGGCTAGCATTTTGTTTCCCTGGATGAAATAGAAAGAAAAAGTTCGTTTATAAAGATTTTGGG
>JAHJUA010000102.1 GCA_018829425.1 Nanobdellota archaeon
CCTGTACCTCTTTTTGTGGACTTTCCTAAAGCAGATGAAATTTTGAGCGCTGCTTGCGGTTTTTCTGTTATGATTAATTCATAGCCTTCTGGTTTCAGTTTTATTTTTGGAACCTTGAATTCTTTCAAGGATTTTTTGACTCGCGTAGTCTTTTTCCGAGTTTTTTTGGTAGCGGTTTTTCTCTTAGTGGCGATTTTCTTAGAAGGTCCTTTCTCAATTTTTATTAATGATGAAACATCTACAGTTTTTGCTGGCTTTTCTATCGCATATTTCAAATCGTCTTTGTCAACAGGGAAGAAACCTTCTGCGAGTTTTTCTTCTTTTGATTTTTGTTCTTTTTTCGACATATTTTATTTAAGTGGTTGAACAATATAAATTTTTGTTTATTTATTGAAACCTGTTACCATTCTAAAATTACCAAAAGGTAAGATTTAAAAAGAACATTTTAATGACTATATCACAAAGCAATGGTTACAAAACAATTAAAACTACAATGCTATCAGAAAGTATATAATAAAATATATATGTTGGAGGATATAGTTTAAATAAAAATGAAAGATAATTTTGACATATTTTTTCGAAGAAAACCGGCGTTAATGCTTGTCTCATTGAAGAAGAACACGAGGATGAGATATGGGAGTATTCTTGCTAAAGAAGTTGATTGCACTTACAGTCACGCAGTTAAGATTTTGCAAACACTTGAAGAGTTGAGCCTTGTTAGTTTTGAGAAGAGAGGAAGAATTAAGGTAATCAAGTTGACAAAGAAAGGAAAAGAAGTGGCGGACGCGATTGAGAACATTCAGAAGTTGATAAGGTAAAATGAAACTGTTTATTTCAAAAAACTTTTTAAATTTAGAATCCTCACATTACTATGCCTAAGCACGATTCTGGAAAGAAGTTTGTTTGGATGTCTCTCAGGATATCTTTCTGGATTATGATCTTCTTTTGGATTCTGTCTGTTTTATTAGATCTTTCGTTTCAAAATACTGGAGAAATTATTTTTGTAATCTTTTGGATGGGTTCTATTATTTTTACTTTTGTAAGTTCCATTCTCCATCTTACCAAACATAAAAAGAAATCTTTTGCAGTAGTAGCATTAGTTTTTTCCTCACTACTCTTGTTATTATTTTTGTTTGGATTTTTCTGGGGTCTCTTGGGAAGTTCCCAAACACATCAAATAATTTTTGATGAAGAAGATGAATTCATTGCTGCTGACTACTATGATTCCTTTTCTTTTGAAGTATATGATTATTCTTACCTTAGCATGGATTTCTCTTCAAGTTCCCCAGTCAATCTTTACTTATTGGAGGAGAATGAGTATCTTCGGTATGATGTTGGAGAAGGCATTTATTATGTTAAAGCCAGTGAAAATTCAAAATTTTATTCATTGCAAAACATCCCTTTATCTCCGGACACTTACTACATCGTTATAGAGACTATTGATTCTTCAACAACATATGACATTTTGGTAGAATCTGATTCTTATTCTTAGTTGTTAGTAAAATTTATAATCTATATGATTTAATATATATGTTATGGTGATTAAATGGATTCAGAAGCTTCATTTGAAAAGAGGCGTTTTGCATAAGCAGCTTGGGATTTCGCAAGAAAAGAAAATTCCTGTGAGCCTTTTGAATAAGATAATTGCGGCGAAGCCAGGCGACATGATCACTAATCCTTCAAAGCTTGGGAAGAAGAGAATAAAAGTTACGCGAGTTTTGGAAAAGCGCGCCAACCTTGCTAAGAACCTAAAGAATATTAAGAATTAATAGGGGACACAGGCAACGTAATCTTGAACATGTGATTTGTTTGTTACGCAAAGTCCTTTACTCGAACAGCATTTTTGAATTCCGTCAGTGCACGTTTCTAAATCTGAAAGGTAAATTGTCTCACCAGATTCTACGCAGCCTGTTTTTGCTTCAGATATTCCACAGCTTTCAAGGATTTCGGTTTCATCAAGAGGATTTTCTAATTCCTTATTGAGTGTTAAACAAGTTTCTGATTTGTTTATTATTTCTTCTTCATGAGTTAGGTATTCTTCCGAACCGGGATTGATTAATGATAGTTCTGTTTTCAGGGAAGCGCATTCTTCGATACATTTCTGAATGTTGTTTTCTCCATTTACGAAATCCCACGTTTTGGTTATAAGAAAATAAACTGCGACTATTAAAAAAATTACTATTAGAACTAGCACCCAC
>JAHJUA010000009.1 GCA_018829425.1 Nanobdellota archaeon
AGGGGAACAATTTCAATGGCGAACGCAGGACCAAACACAGGCGGCTCCCAGTTTTTCATAAACTTAGTTAATAATAATTATCTCGACGGCAAGCATCCCGTTTTTGGCAAGGTCGTTGAGGGCATGGACGTTGTCGATAAGATTGCAAAGGTCGCGACGGATTCTCAAGCTCGGCCCGTTGAAGAAGTTAAGATAATTAGTGCAAGTATTCTATAGGTCACGCTCCGTTTTACTCCGCGATTTATACTAACTTCAAAATCGGCTCCGCCAGATTTTTTCGTTATAAAATTATGAAGCGAAAAAATTAAAATAATGTTCTCGTAGTTGTTTAACTTATCATGTGCGAGCCCGTAGGGCGAGCGGTGGGAGAGGAGAGGAAACCGAGTATCCTATAACGAAAAACGTATAAAGGAGGGATTTCTGTATGATTTATATGACAACATATTCACATTCAAGAGTAAGCACTTATGAAAATTGTCCTTACAAGTATAAACTTCAATATATTGAAAAACATAAACCAGAGTCTCCAACAACTATTGAAGCATTTATGGGGAGTATGGTTCATGAAACTTTAGAGCATTTGTATAGATTAAAGAAATTCAAAAAGAGAGTTGCTCTTAATGTTCTGATTAAGTTTTATAGAGATTTATGGGGGAAAAATTATTCTGATGATATTTTAATTGTCAAAGAAGATAAAGAAAAAGTAGGTGCCGAGAATTATAGAAAAATGGGAGAGAAAATGATTAAGGATTATTATGAGCGGTTGAAACCTTTTGAGGACATGACTATTCTAGGTTTGGAAACTATGGATAGAATGACTTTGCCAGATGGAAATCAATGGCATGTTAGAATTGATAAATTTGCTTGTGATGACGAAGGTAATTATTATGTTTGTGATTACAAAACAAATTCAAGAATGAAAGACCAAGAGGAAGCAGATGAGGACCGACAACTTGCTCTTTATTCTATCTGGGTTAAGGATAAATTTCCCGATGCAAAATCCGTAAAATTAATCTGGCATATGTTGGCTTTTAACAAAGATGCTATTTCAGAAAGAACAGATGAGCAATTAGAGAAATTACAACAGGATGTTTGCAACATAATTAAAGAAATTGAAAATGCGAAAGAATTTCCTACAAATGTGACTGCATTGTGTAATTATTGCGGGTTCAAGTCAGAATGCCCTTCTTTCAAGCACCAGGCAGAATTAGAAAAAATTGAAACCGTTAAAGAATTTAAGGAAGATGCAGGGGTTAAATTAGTCGATGAATTCTCCGAAGTGAAAAAAACACTATCTGAGTTAAATAAAAAAGAAGATGAACTAAAAGATAAGTTGGTTCAATATGCTAAGCAATTTGGAATTGATATTGTTTATGGGAGTAATATGAAAGCAGGTGTTAAGGAGATTGATAAAGTAGTTTTGCCAGAGAACAAAGAAGAGTTAATTGCCTTTCTAAAAGAAAAGGGCATTTGGGATGGCATTTCCATGATTAATTTTATGGGATTTCAATCAAAAGTTTTAAAGGGAGAATTAGGAGAAGAGGTTAGGGAAAAAGTGGATGTTGTGAAAGATCATAGATTAAGTTTAAGCAAAAGGAAGGATGTAGAGGAAGAATGATTAATGAAGAAGTTAAGATTGTGAAGGCTAGTCTTGTTTAATTCTTAAGATGTTCAATATCTTTATATATGAGCAGTTTTTTGTTTTATTATGAGGGGAAAAATTTTCTTAGATGGCGAAATATTTAAGGTTATAAACGAAGATGTATTCTCTACAGAAGAAGTCCCTGAAGAAAGCGTTGACTTGATAGTTACTTCCCCTCCCTATAATCTTGATATAAAATATAATTCTCATGATGATCAAATTAGTTATGAGCAGTATCTTGAATTTAGCCACAAGTGGTTATCTAGATGTTATGGATGGTTAAAAGAAGATGGAAGATTATGCTTGAACATACCTCTTGATAAAAATAAAGGGGGGCAGCAGAGTATTGGCGCAGACTTAACAACCATCGCAAAAAAGATTGGATTTAATTATCATTCTACTATAATTTGGAATGAAGGAAATATTTCCCGGAGAACTGCGTGGGGCTCATGGATGAGTGCTTCCGCACCTTATGTAATTGCTCCTGTTGAATTAATCCTAGTTTTATACAAGAAGCGATGGAAGAAAGACGAGAAGAAACAGTCAGACATAACTAGAGAGGAGTTTATGGGATGGACTAATGGACTATGGACTTTTCCAGGACAAAATAAAAAAGGTGCCGGTGGACATCCTGCTGCATTTCCTGTTGAGTTACCCAGAAGATGTATCAGATTATTTAGTTTTGTAGGGGATGTTGTTTTGGATCCTTTCTTGGGGAGTGGATCTACAATTATTGCCGCTGTAAACAACAATAGGAAAGGAATCGGAATAGAGATAGATAATGGATATTGCAATATCGCAAGAGGAAGAATTTTAAATGAAACAGATTTAGAAAATAAGACAATTATAAAAGAAAATCTTCAAAAATGGCCAAAAACTCTGAAGAGACAAATCAATCCAACCTCATCTTAGAATATTTTAAGAAAAATTCAGGAAGGGAAATTAAACACCCTGAAATTGTGGATTGGGCGGTTGAAGAATATCGAAAGAGAACCGGAAATGTTTTTAGAGACCCTGATAGAGCAATAAGAAAACTTGCTCAGCAAGGACAACTAATAAAAATTTCTAAGGGAGTTTACAAATATGATCCAGATTTCATAAAAAATCGTGAGTTGGAAGATTTTACTCCTGCCCAAAAGAAAGAGATCTTTGAGAGAGATAATTATAGATGCGTTATTTGTGGAAAAGGACCTAAAGAAGGAGTTGAAATTCATGTAGATCATATAAAGCCAAAAGAACTTGGGGGGAAAGCCACTATCGAGAACGGTCAAACACTTTGTGCTCAACATAATTTTCAAAAGAAATATTACAAACAAACTGAAACAGGAAAGAGAATGTTCATACGTCTTTGTGAGCTAGCAGAAAAGAGTAAAGATCCAAAATTAAAGAAGTTTTGTGAAGATGTTCTCGGTGTTTATGAAAAACATGACATAAATGGGCATATAGTTTGGGAAAAGTAACTCCCCCCTAACCCAATTTATTTATAACACCGCATATCCCATTCCCCCACATCCCAAACCCCTTCCCACTCCCCTCAATTTAAATAACCCCCACCACTTCTACAATCCATGAAGAACCTTTGGATTATAACTTTAATCATTGGATTAATCGTCCTATTCTTTTTTCCAGAGCCCGAGACGAATTTTATAATTTATATGATAACAGCGACGGTGTTCATTGCCTTGACAATTATATTATTCAAAAGAACTAGGAAATAAAAAAATTAACATTAAATAAAAATATACTATTCTGATTGTTTCAACTTGAGTGTTACTAATATAAGTCCGACGTTAAAAAGGCATACCGGCTGCTGCACCTGCTGCGCCCGCTGCTTTCGGAATCAAATCTCCGCCTAACAACTTCCACACCAAGAACGCTGGCCATACGATAGCTTTCAAGATTCCGAGAACGGTTCC
>JAHJUA010000103.1 GCA_018829425.1 Nanobdellota archaeon
AAAAGTATTGTAAGAGCAACCTTCAACCAAACATTTCAAATTAGATTTAGCCATGCTAATCTATCAAAAACCAAGTTTAAAAATTTTTATATTCAAAAAAGATTATTTCCCACGCTTCCTCAACTCATCATTCAACCATATCTCCCACAAGGGGAAAACTTTCTCACTCAAAGGCAAACCGAATTCTTGGTGAACCTCGTCTGAAATTCTATGGAACGCGTGGTTCGCGCGCGTTGAAAATCCAGATTCAAGTAAATCTGGGTCTTTCATTTTCTCAGCAGTTTTAACGAGCGCCTCATTTATTTTCGCTCGGAGAAGAATGTTATCCCAAACAGCATCCCAATTTCCAGCCCAACCCTTCACATTCGAAGCAATGTCCTTAATAACTTCGCTGTCGCCGTTAATCAAATCCTCCGTCGGCTCCAGCTCATCAGTCTCAACATTATACCTCATCAAATCAACGAAACCTTTTTCCTCGAGAGGGTCCTTTGTCCAGTGTTTCCTAACTTCAGAAATGCTAACAACTCTCTTCAGAGAATGCAAACCGTCCGGAGTCTTTATCGGATTCGCGACGACAATTATGTCTGTTGCTTTGAAACTCGTCGCAGGAACATCAAGATCATTCACAACTCTGTCAAAAACCGCATAGGGCGACGCACCGTGAATCGTGCCGGCAACAACATTCGCCAACGCACCAACTCTCATCGCTTCATAAAGTGCCTGCGCTTCTAAACTTCTAACTTCACCGATAATCAAACAAGAATCTCCTAATCTCAAACTCGTTCTTATTCCATCATCAGCAGAAACTTCCGTCGTCGTTTTCAAAAGCGCAGAACGAACTTTCATTCTCAAAATATCATACTTAAGTTTTCTAAGCGACTCGACAGGCAATTCCATAGAATCCTCAATAGTAATTATTCTATACTTCGGAATTATCTCCAACATCAAACTCCCTAACAAAGAAGTTTTTCCACTCGACCTTGTCCCAGCAATTAACATTGTTCGCGAACCGTCAACCAAAAAACTCATCAGCCCAGCAGCCAGAGGATTTATCATTTTATTTTTTGTAAACAAAGGGAAAGTCCAAGGCTCTTCTCTGTGTCTTCTGATTGCGTAAGAAATTCCATCAGGACTTAATGGCCTTTGAATTATTGCAATTCTGGCTCTTATCTTTCCTATTTCAAGTTGCGTGTCAAGAATCGGATTCGCCTCGTCCAACGGCCGGCCAGAAACAAGCCTGAACTTCGCCGCCCACGAATCAACATCTTCCTGACTTGGAATAACATTAACAACACATTCATCATAACCTTGGTGTCGGATAAAAATCGGTGTCATCGAAATCGGCGCATTAAGTGTAATGTCCTGAATTTTCTTGTCCTGGAGAAGAACCTCAATAATTCCAAACCCAATCGTATGTCGAACAAGAATCATTGCAAGTTTGTTCAAATCAGAATAAGTAATTTTCACACCTTTGTTCTGTGCCAAATCCTGAAGCAAATCTCTAGAGACATTAAAGAAAACTTGTCTTGTCCTTTCAGTATCTGTAAACTCATCTGCTTTCGGCTGGTGCTCAACAAGAACTCTCCTTGCTAAATTAAGAATCGTATTGTGATCTTCGCTCAAGGAATTTTCCGGAGGAACAACATGATAAATAAGCTTCGAGTCATCTTTCCTTTTCAAAATCGTAACAACTGATTTATCATACTCATCATTTGAGATTTCATATTGGTCAACAATTTCTGCATCCGACGGGAGATCCGAAATAAGTCTTGAAAGTGTAAAGTTCGGAATCGCGTCCGGCTTGAAAAGTTTATTGTAAATCTCTCTATCCGCTTTTCGATAATCATCAAGGTATGGCCGCACTTCTTGTATCAGTCGAATTTTTTCCATCATCATCAAAATTCTATTAAGAAGGCCTAAATAATTTTCTTGGTCGGAAGCATAAGTCACGCCAAGCTTTTCGAGAAATATTTTTCCTTGGATAATGATTTTTTTAAGTTCAGTATAAGCCAAAATCGGATCCTTTTTAAGAAAAGTGAGGAAAGAAAAAACTTCCATATATCTCTTAGGGAAAAATCCGGCGTGTATCGGCGCAAGCCGCTCTTTGGAAAGAATCTTCTCCTGTTTCAAAAGATGATTATGTAAATTAGCAACTTCAAGAAGAAAAGTCGTTTCATTAAAATCATAATTATAGTTTTTCTGCTGGGAAAAAATGATTCTCGAAACATTCGGATTTTCAATTAGCGCATCGACAGTCCTTTCCATGACTTCTGGAGAATCGACAAGACTCGGGACAAACGGCGCGCCGAGATAGTTCACATAAAGTATGTCCTCTCCTCCTTCCCTCCTTATTTCGTGAGAATAAAGCGCGTTTCCCTGCGTAGAATTTTTTTCATATTCAACCATTATAAATAAGACCAAAGAAAGTTTAAAATTCTTTTGTGATGGAGTTTTTAACTAACAACTCGAAATTCCTTAGAGTAAGCCTCAATCTTCTTTCCATTAGAATCAATCATCACCTGTCCGGAATCATCCCAAAGACCGGCGTAAACTCTAAATTCGCCCTGCGACCTTAATCCCAAACTATCAACAGAAACATTTTGAGAATTCCATAATGAACTTAAATCATAAGATGTCAAAGCAGGAAGAATAAACTTATTTGAATAAACCGAATTAAAGAGTCTCCATTCATCCAAAACTTTTTCCTCAAGAGCAAGAACTAATCTCCCTTCAACATCCGAAGTTCCCCAATTAGTTATCTCCGACGGCGGTCGGTATGGCTCTGGCTCTTTCTCAGGTTCAGAGGGTACAACTTCTTCTTCAAAAAACATTGTTCTTCCAAAGCCAACAGAAGAAGAATCCTTTCCTTCAACAGCAAGCATCAAATCATAATCTCCTTTTGCAACCTTCCCTGAAACGCTGCAAAGAATACTATTATCAACCAAGGTGCGACCAGAACAAACCAACTCCCAATCTTCCCGACCAATTTCAGAGTAATAGACATTATATCCAACAAATTCATCACCCTTAGCCGTTCCCATAATTTCAATTGAGTCAAAAGAGTCATCATATTTTAAATCAGATATCTCAGCAACCATTTGCTTGCCATTTAATTGAATCGCCTTCGAAATATCAATCATCCCTCTTCCCTGCTCAAAAAGATCAAATCCCAAATCACTCGCTGTGTTCTTTAACGCTGCCTTAACTTCCGAAGGAGTCCAGTCAGGATTCTTCTGCAAAAGCAAAGCAACAGCTCCCGAAACATGAGGAGTTGCCATAGATGTTCCAGAATAACAACTCCTTTTTCCACCAGGAACAGCCGCACAGATATTAACTCCTGGCGCAACAACATCCGGCTTAATCGAGACCCTCCGGCTTCCATCTTCATCCACCCAAACAACCGGACCAATTGCACTAAAATATGCAAGATTCTTTGACTTATCAACTGCACCAATAGTAATAACTTTTCTCGCTGTGCCCGGAGACCTAAGACCTTCATAACCCTCATTGCCCGCGGCCACTACAACAACCATCCCAGCGTCAACAGCATCATCACTTATCTTGCTGATAAAATCATCAGAAGAACAATCAGGCAAACAAAAAGGATCTCCAAGACTCATGCTTATGATGTCTGCATCTTTTAGAAAAGCATCTTCCATCGCAGAAGCAATCCAACTCATCCAACCCCATCCTTCAAGGACCTTGTAAGCCAAAATTTCCGCATCAGGAGCAACACCCTTCAACAATCCGTTCCATGCGGCAGTCGCAGCAACGTGTGTCCCGTGTCCATAGTCATCCATAGGATCATCATCATCATTCGCAAAATCATAACCACCGATTACTTTATTCCCAAAGTGAATTTCTCCTTCCTGCGAATAATCATAATTTTCATCATAAACATGGCAATAAACATTACTATCAGAAGATAAAAAACAAACCCGTTTCCCTTCAGCGTCAAAAGAACCGGAAGTAATCAGAGAATTTATCTTAACATACTCCTCTTTTGAAATATCATAAAATAAAATTCTATTTCCATCCCTGTTATTAAAATAAATTCCATCCGAAACTTTTCTTGCTTTATTATCCAATAAGTAGAAAAAAACATGGAATATTCGTCTGTTAAGGGGTCCTTACTCTCTCTCGTCAAAGTTTTCATTCCAGAAGATTCTTGGATGGAAGAAATCTCATCTGTGCCCGAAGAAGACACAGTTATTTTCTCACCTGTTTGAAGATTATATAAATTGTAGGACGCATCAGACGCATCATATCCTATCCTATCAGTCACAAGGAAATTATCTTTTAAATCTCGGGTATATTCTCCCTCACCAACAAAATTAAGGAATTCTTCCTTACCTGTTTTAAGATTGTATGTTTTTATTTTTGAGGGAATATTAAATCCCCCTCTCACGAAGACAGGTTCCCCAACACCAACCCTATATGCCACCAAACCTTCAGAAACGACAGGAATATTAGGTTCATCACTCCAGCTTTTCGAATCTGTAATCTTAAAAATTTCCCTGCTTTCAATATCATAACCATAAATATTCCTAACAAGCCAATCCCCCTCTACATGATCCTTCCAAACAGGATCCTCCACCGGGAAAGAAGAAACCGAATCATAAACAACAAAGCCATCTTCAAGAGAAATTGTGTCCAAACCCCCGATATAAAATCCCTCTTCTATCTCTTGCATAAGATTAGTTATTTCTATATTTTCTCCAGAAGTCATATTATAAAAATACACAGAAACCTGACTTAATACAGTCGTATTACTTGCAACATAAGCGAAAGAATCCTCCATAAGATCTATCTTCATAATTGCCAGTTCCTCAGGCAAGGGTAGAACTTCAGTTGTCTTCCCCGTTTCAAAACTATGAATGTAAACCTTATTCCCGGAAAAATAAGCCAACCTGTTGTCATCCATTGAAATTAAATGTTCTTCATTCACACCCCTAAGATTCAAACTTTTTTCAGTAATCTTTTCAAAATCCCTTTTTTCATCAATCCATCCAGAACCCAAATCCTCATGAGTATAATCAACCCCGGTATCCAAAATCGCAATCTTAATTCCTTTCCCAGTCAAGCATTCTTCCCCCGAAACCAAACAATCGTTCCCATTCCTGTCAAGCTGCCCTGCTAAAATTCCTTCCTGAATCAAAGGGACAGAATCCTCCAAAAGAGGTTCAACTCTCCCATTCGGCCACACCTTTTTAACACCATTTACATTCTCAACGGCAATTGCCCCCTCATCAGAAATATCCAAGGCGATTCCGTTAAAAACAAATTTAAATTCGTCAAGTAATTTATCTTCAAGGAGATTTGTTTGCGAAGCTGGTTTTCTTGCAAACACTTCCCTGCCAGTCTCTTCAAGAACACTTGCTATCTCTGCCTTGACTTTTTCATTCGATTTTCCCAACTCTATTGAATAACCTTCAATCTTTCTTTCAACATCTTCAGGCATCAGAACAACTCGCTTATAGGCAGCCCTCACCCCCGGGATTTTATTAAAAAACGATTCTTCATTCTTCCTGGCCTTCTCTTCCCATTCCGCCTTTTTCTGAGCAACAGGCCTCTCCTCAAATTCAATTATGTAACCAAGATATTCTAAATCGCTAAAAGAATCTTCCTTCAAAATATTTGTATCAGAAAAAGAGGTCTCATCTCCTTCTACCACTGCAAATAGAGTTCTCGGAGAAAGCAAAGAAGGCACCATCTCTTTTACATCCACATTTCCCGAACCTCCAACAAGTTCAATTGCCTCTCCTAATTCATAAGAATCTTTGGTTGTTGAAAGTGTCAAAGAAACATATATATTTTTAGGCAACTGCGGCAGAGTCGAGGGATATTCGATTAAATAAGAAGACAGCAACTCCTCAAGAGATTCACCATCTTCGTCAGAATAACTCTTATCCCAAGATGTATCAATCTCATTAAATAAAATAATTTTGTTTTCATTTACATACCAAACATGAAGAAACAATTTTTCTTGTTCTTCAAAAAGTTCATAAATAACCAAAATAACTTCCTTGCTTAAATTTCCCTCTGAAAAAACTAAACTGTAGTACTCATACTCAAATTCATCTGCTCCTCTGCTTTCCAAAAATCCTTGAACCAGAGATTCAAACTCATCAACTTCCACAGTTTTATTAAACTCAATCAAAGAAACAACAAAAGATTCTTTAGGAAAATCCCAAAAATAATGCTTCAAAGATTCAGAATAAATAGGTTCTGAAATATGAGCCGACACGAGACCTAAATCAATAGCATCACTTCCCAATCTAAAACTCCCCTCAAGATACTTTATTGTCCCAAAATTCTTTAAAAAAAGATACTTGCTCGCCGAATCGTATCTAACCTTAAACTCATTGCTCCACTCCTAAATAATTGGTGATTGAAATGTTGAAATTTTCACGCGATATATTCCTTCGGGAATATCAACATCAGACCAAGAATATGAATCTAAAGAAGCAAGAACATTTGTGCTAATCGCGCGCACCCACTCTTTTTCGGAATCGTAGAGATCTATTCGTACTTTTTGCCCATCCGCCAAGCTTGACAAAGACCAATTCACTTGAATTTCTTTTTTTGATGGGCTAAAAGCCGCAACAACAAAATCCTCTTCATCTTCTGGCGCTTCGGCAACACATTCCTTCCCATACTGCTGAGCAAATAAAACATAATCACCAAAGTTAATTGTTCCGTCACTGTCCAAGTCATACTTGTCCGTCCCCAACGCCACAGAAACAACCTCCCCATAATGAGCTGCGAATAAAATATAATCAGCAAAAGCAACAGTCCCATCATCATCGAAATCCGAAGAACAAGCATCTGTGCGAACAGTACTTGTGTCCGAATTATCTGCGGGCGGGACAGAAACAGCAGAACAAGTTGCGGCAAGAATCCCTTTCTTCTGTATGTAAACACAAGGGTCTCCATCACAATTAGAATTTGTAAATGTAAAAGTTGACGACTGCTGACCGACGCCAGAGACGGCAGAACAATATTTGGATCTGTTCTGTGCATCACCAGGACAATAATAATATGCTTTTATGCTTGTGATGTTGCTTCCAGAAGAACATGAAACTGTTGCAGTGGAACCTTCCCACACCTCATCAGTAACATCGCCTGTCGGCGGCGAAAGAACTGTTCGACCAGTCATCTTCCCGAAAAAATCAGAGAACCATCCTGCCGAAACTAAACTTAAGGATAAAACAAGAACTAACGAAAACGAAATTAAAACTACACGACCTCTTTTCATGAAGCTACATAGAAATCATATATATAAATATTTTCGCAATCTATTGTAAATTTCCCTAACCAATCACAACAAATTTAAACTGCTTTATCTTTTAAAAATAATAAAAGATGGTTGAGCAAGAAACGAACTACGAAGAGCAATTCATGGGTGATGTCAATACTAGAATTCGAGATATTGAAGCAAGAAATCGAATGTTGAAAGACAGACTTCTTCTTGTTGGACAAAACTTAATCGAGACTAAAGAGAAAACAAGCGCAGACGTTCTTGAAATAAAAAAAGATATCGAGATAATGAAAAGAAATATCGAACGCCTTGTTAGTTTTCTTGAAACTGCATCGCAAGAATTTCCAAAATTCGCACGCAAAGAAGACCTTGAAATCCTCACCAAACAAGCAAAAATGTTCCAACCACTAGAATTTGTCAGAAAAAAAGATTTAAAAAAATTAAAAAACTAATACAGACATCAAGATTCTGTATAAATAAAAAATGGGCGTATTAGAACAAGTAACAGAGTTGAAGGGAAGAGGTATTCCTGAAAATGAAATTGTAACTAAACTTTCTCAAAACGGAGTTTCGCCAAATGAAATAAATGATGCACTAAACCAATCAAAAATAAAGAGCGCTGTTTCTTCAGAAGAGGCAGGCACAAAAGATTCTGGCGGCGGAGAAGGAATGGAGCCTTCAATAATGGGGGAAGCAACCACTGGTGGTGAGGGTGAAGGAAACTTACCAACAGAAAACATTTCTGATGTAGATCTAAGTCCTCCAGAACCATCCTCGAGAGAATTCACCCCCGGAAGAAGCGGCCCTGCAACGAGGGAAATGGACCAAGAAAACTCTCAAGAATATACACCTCAAGCTCAATCATCTGGAGAATATTCTGGATATTCAGAAGCTCAATACCCTTCTGCTTCTTCTAGTTACGAAGACTACAACTATGCTCCTGCTCAGACGGGAGATGCAGACACGATGATAGAAATCGCAGAACAAGTTTTCTTTGAAAAAATAAAATCTATAAAAAAACAAGTTGAAGATTTCTCTGAATTTAAAACACTTTCTCAAGTAAAAATTGATAACATTTCAGAAAGACTAAAAAGAATCGAGATGAACATGGACAGACTTCAAGCAGAAATTCTTGAAAAGGTCGGTTCTTATGGAAGAGGTATAGAATCTGTAAAAGGGGAAATGGAAATGATGCAAGATTCTTTCGGAAAAATAGTTAATCAAGTTGCAGATAGTGCAGAACATAGACATCAAACCCACCATACTCCAACTCCCCATCCAACACGCGCACAACACACAACTCATACTCGACACAAGGTAACGCACAAACCAAAAAAGACAACAAAGTCAAAAGCTAAGAAATCAACAAGAAAGAAAAGATAAAAAATTATTTCTCAAAAATCAAGGACTATTCTTAAACATTAAAGGCTGATAAGTAGATGGGGGATTTGGGGGTTGTTTTCCTGCACCAACCACTACCCCTACAATAGCCAAGAGAACAACAATCGATAAAAGTTTTGGCCAATTATCATAAAGCCACCAAGTCCATGGACTTCCAGTCCATGCAAAACTCTGGAATACCACAATTAAGAAAGTGATTGTTCCCACTGCAAGAAGAGAATATCCAACTCCCTTGTGGTTCGGATCGAAGAACAATCCTCCTAAGATAAGCAAAGCCAAAATAATTGCAAGTCCAACTCCAAGCCTAGGAAATATTTCTGAAAAGAAAATAGGTACAAAATTAAATTGCAAAGACAAAAGCCCAACAGTTAGAGCGATTATACCATTAATCGCTTTATTCTCTTTAAAAATTTTTGTCCTCGTCAAAATTCCAAAGGTCAAAGCGAATATTAAAAGGAAGGGAAGAATGTAACTGAAAACTCCGATACTTTCCCAATAAGCAAGAACTCCACCTGCATCACCTCCATAAAGACCTCCAACCATCAAATAGTTCTGTTTGGAATATTTAAATATGTTTTGTTCCGAGGTTCTTAGATAGAAACACTATAAGGGTCAGGGCACATCGCTAAGTTTCCTTCACCATCTCGAATAAAAATATTATAATCAGCTCTGACAGCATCAGTTATAACATTCCCTTCAGAAGTATCCACGGTCCATCCATATGTATCAAGAGGGGAAATTGTTTCATCTACTGAGATTGGACCGCTATTTTCTCCAACAGAATTAAAGAAATTAAATTGAACTTTTTCTATATTTGTTTCACTATCTCCTGCACCGCGACCAAAAGTAATATCATAAACACTTGAAGTCTCGGAAGGAACAACACTAACATCTTTCAAGGTAATATCTAAACACTTTTGGCGAAGTTCAATCGCATCAGCCCCTCCTTGGATAGCATCACTTATCTCTTTGCCTTTAGAATAATTATTCCATCCTAATAATCCGAAAACCAAAACTGCCAACAGAATAATAACAACTGTTATTTTTAATCCCTTTTTCATTTTATATTTTATTTATCGCTGCCAACTTTCGATTTCAGAACAAGAACAAGGGCTACAATAACCACAACTACAAACAAGAGGTTAGTCCAAAAGTTTGCACTCCAACCGCTTCCGAAAAGAAAATCCGTAGCATCTCCAAACGCAGTGTTAGGAACTCCTGAAGCCCAGAGCAAACTGAGAATGACTGCGACAACTAAAACTATTCCTATAAACCATTTAAGCCCTTTCGGTGCTGAACCAAAATCAAGACCTTTGTCGCCAGCGACGAATCCCCAAAGCAAAAGCGCAACGAACATTGTAACAAGCGCAACCGTTAGGAAGAGTATAAGGTTTGCAACAACGAGTTTCTGTGATATAGCCCCGACAAAAATCAAACCAATCACGAACGCAATCATCGCATTAAGCTGCTTTTTTCCATCTCCGAAAAGTTTTGTCTTTTCAAGAATCCCGAAAACTATGAGGAACACAAGGAGAAAAGGTAATACAAAACCTGAAAAAACCCAATGCTGAAGTATTGTTTCTTGCGCCATTCTAATAACTGGGTAAAGAAAAGTTTACTATTTAAATATTTATACTGGCAGACCTCGCTGCGCTCGGTCGAACTTTTAAAATTTGCCGCCGCTAGCGCGGCATTTCAATAACGCGCTCCTTTCAGCCGCAAATAAAAAATTAACATGAACTGGAAAAGTCAATTTAACCAACATGATTTTACTTTGTTCTCATTCATCAATCGCACGGAGCGCGCAAACTTAAATTAAATAAATGTATTCAAAAATCAGGGAATTAAAGAAGGTCTTCAGGAACTTCGTCGAAACCCATATCTGAATCTGAAGCACTTGGAAGAGTAGCACTGTTTATAATAAAAATGTCGCTTACTGCCTTAACAAATTGATGAGGAATAATCACTCCTCGCGCTCCACCGATAAGCGATGCCGCACTTCCGCCAACTTTTATTCTCCAGCCGTCAATTTTATTTTCCTGAAGATTTGCCTCTTCAACCTCGCCGAAAAAGTCGCCAGCATCAGTGTAAACCTTCAATCCGATAACGTCAGTAACCCTTTTTACTCTCATAAGGAAAACTAAGCAGGATTGTTTAAATACTTTTCCATGTTTGAATATACAGAAGATGTTCCTCGCTGCACTCGAAGTTTGTCGCCGCTGCCGCAGCGTTTGCTTTCCACAAATGTTAACTAAAAAACGTGAAGCCCGTTTAACCAACATGATTTTACATTGTTAACCTTAAAGAAAATCGCGCCGAAGGCGCGCAACTCAACTATAACAAAATTTATAAGAAAATCATTCCAAGATAAAAGATGATAAACAGAAACGAAATCATTTCCATCCTCGCAGTCATAGTCTCCATCGCAGTATCATTCACGCTCTTCAAAAGCTTCGCCGCCTTCCCAAAAATTCTTTTGGCAGTTTTTCTTGTTGTTCTGATAAATGTTCTCGCGAAAAAAGTCGCAAGCTTCTACCTTGAATCTGAGATAGAATTCAGTCCTTGGACAATCCAACGTTACGGATTTAAGCCGGGATATTATTTCAAAAGACCTTTCCACGCCGGAGTAATCTTCCCACTCATAACCGCTCTTGTTTCCCTAGGCAACTTTGTCTGGATGGCTTCACTTATCTTCGAAGTAAAACCAAAAGTTTACAGGGCAGCAAAGCGGCACGGTTTGTACTCTTATTCTGAAATGACTGAACATCACATCGGACTCATCGCGGCAGCAGGAGTTGTAGCAAACCTTCTCTTCGCAGTCGTAGGTTATCTCATCGGTTTCCCAGAATTTTC
>JAHJUA010000104.1 GCA_018829425.1 Nanobdellota archaeon
AAGCAGCGTAAATTTGTTTTCTTCTTTGCTTCCTGCCGCGAGAATCATTCCTTGGCTTTCTACGCCTTTTAGTTTTCTTGGTGCAAGATTTACAAGGAAGATGCTCTTTTTGCCCTTTAGTTTTTCCTTAGGCAAATACTCCCTAAGACCTGCGCAAATCGTTCTCTCACCGATTTCTGAGCCGAAATCCACTGTTAATTTGTAAAGCTTGTCTGCGCCTTCAATTTCTTCGACTTCAATGATTTTTCCAACACGAACATCAAGTTTTTCCCAGTCAGAGAAGTTTATCTCTTCTTTCATTTTCTTTTTTTGGATAGGATTGTTTTTAAATTTTCCCGCCCAACCCGCCCAAAAGGCAGACAGAATTCGCGCTCACTTTGTTCGCGAATTGATAATTATGATAACTCAAAATCCGTTGAAGAATTTAATTGTCGTTTTGTGATTAACAATTTTTATTCGCGACCGAAGGGAGCCAAATTTAGTTTTTTCTACCAGTGTAGTTTCTTTTTTTCTAAAAAAGAAACCCAACAGCGACGGCAAAAACATAGAATTATTTTTTTCCTTTCAACCACTTAGAGAGCCTCTCAAAAAGCTTTTCCCTGTCTTTATCAGAATCGTATGGAATGCCTAGCAGCTTTGCTGCAACTTCTTTGTAGGCCCGTGCAGCATGGCTTTTCGGGCGAATGTGAACAACAGCATTCTTCTCTCTTATTGATTCCTTCACACAATCATCTTCAGGGATCATACCAAGAATTGGAACTTCAAGCATTTCCTTCACCACTTCTGGAGAAAGTTCTATTTTATCTCCTCTGACTCGAGTTACTATTACTCCCCTTACTGGCTTTTTCATTTGTTCTGCGAATTTTATCGCTTTCAGAGCGTCGGTTATTGCAGGCATTTCTGGATTTGTGACGATTATTAACTCATCCGCCGTTTCTATTGAGCTTGAGGCTTCCAAACCTAAACCAGCAGCACAATCTATTATCACATGGTCAGAAAGCTTTTTGAATTCCTCCCTGAAGTCCTTTAATCGTTCAGATTTTGTCCTATTAAGTTCTTTTATTGAAATTGAAGAAGGAATTATTTTTATTCCGGATTCGTGTTCATAAACTGCCTCAAAAGGTTCAGCTTTTTTCCTTAAAATATGATTTAGACTTACCGGAACTTCAGGAGCGTTGAGATGTATTCCGATGTTTGGTGTTGAGATATTACCGTCGATAACGAGGACGTCTTCTCCGAAATAGTTCATCGCCGCAGCCAGATTTATTGCGGTTGTCGTCTTTCCGACACCTCCCTTACCAGATGTTATTACGATTATTTTCGTCATTTTATCGAGAATCTTTTTCAGACTCATTAAGACAGAAGAAATTGCTTAGTTGTACTTATAAACTTTTCTAACTTCTCTGCATAAATTTTTAGCTGTTCCAGGTTTACATTCACTTCTTCCCCTCGATAAAACACCTTGAGCGTTACATTTTTTCTAAACTCTCCAATCCTTTCTTTTCGGAGCTCTTCAATTTTTCTAAACATTTCATACATGTCCATCACCTCTAAGAAATTTTTGTCTTTTTTGAAAAGTTTTCTGATGGTTTCTATTTTTCCAACGGGGTTTGTAGGAATGCTTGAGATTTTTTTCTTTTTCTTTGCATGTTTGAGAATTTCATCGAGACTAGTTTCTATCATTTTTTTCCAACGGAGAATTAGATTAAGAATTACGTCACAAGTTTTTGTATATTTGAGACTAACGTAAAGGAGATGATCTGCGCTTATTTTTTCCTGAATTATTTCTTCCATCAAATTTTCCAACTTTCTTACCAAATTAGAACTATGAGTAACTAACAACTTCTTCTTTTTATACTTTTCTTTATTTTATAATTGATTGACATTATTTGTTTTTCTCAAAATACTTTTCGAAATCTCAAGGAAGTTTTTTGTTCGCTCAAGAGTCAACGTTTCGGACTTCATTCTATCTGAGAGAATAATTATCTTATCATCTTTTATGAATTCCATCGCGCTTTTTTTGTGTTTTTCCACAAGGTCGAAAAGTTCAATTATAGTTTTTATTTCTTCAGGAGTTATTCCATAACGTGCTGCGCATTTTTCAACGAAGACTTTAAAGTTTGCTTTTGGATCTCTGTACAAACTGATTCTTTTGTGAATGTATTCGTATTGCAAAATTATTGTGATGCAGTTTGCTATAGCCCTCTTCATTTCACTTATGGACTTGAGAAGAATTCTTTTGTCTTTAATCATTGGGAAAGCCATGTAAATCATGTGGTCTGCTGTTTTGATTATTCTTTCAGATTCAGTTAGTCTTTCGGCAAATTTTTCCATTAAGAAATAAGGGGCCTCGGATTAAAATAATTGTTGGTTGTCTTGTCCAGACATTTACAGACAGAAGTTTGCGCGCTCCGCTTTGCTCCGCGCAATTGATAAATTAGCAATAAGGTAATCACGTTGACTAAATTATAAGTAGATTTTTTATTAATAATTTTTAAGATGCGAGCGCAGCGAGACAATTTTATTCACTCAACTTTAAAATAGCTTCGGCTAAATCGCCGTTTGAGTTTTCTAAGGCTTCTTTTGCTTTGGCTTCGTCAGCACCAGTTTTTTCCATCACTGTTTTTACATCTTCTTCCGAGATGCTTGTAGATTCTTCACTAACATCTCCAGAGATTTGGTACATCTCTTTCCCTTGAATGTTCATTTTTGTTACAGAAGGATTCTCTATGATTATTTTGCTGTCGTCAGGTTTTTCTATGATAACACGCGAGGCATCGATTTCTTCTTGCGACATGCCGAGCTGCTTCATCATTTCCTGCATTTTTTTCGGATTCAATCCACCTAGTCCTGGGAACATTGTATATATTCCATGAAACAAATGCTTAAAAAATGTTTTGTTTTTATGAGTTTATGGATGATTCCTTGGATGCAGTACAATTGGCGAGAAGACCGAGTAATAAAAGTGTATTATACCTTGTTGCTACAAATCAAAATGTTGCAGAGAGTGATCTCTCCAATGGTAAGGCGGGGATTTTTAGGATTAACCCTGATTCTCCTCGAGGGGAAAAGACAGATGCTGTTGCACTTCAATTGCATATACTTCGACAGAGTGTGCCTGGTGGACGCAGGGCGAATGCTTATGAAATTGGGGGGAGTATAACTGTTAGAACATACTCTGACGGTGCTTCAACTAGGGATTATGCTATAACCCCCTACTTTATTTCAAGAAGGGATCTTGTTCAAGGAGCTTTGAATGCGGAAGGAAGATTTGAGAAAGAATTAACTCCAGAACATTTCTATTAACCAAACCAGAATCCTAAGAAAACTCTGAAAAGAATTATTAAAATCACAAATGCGACTATGTGAATCGGTTGGAGCATTATCTTGCTCTTGTACTCTTCGTCGAAGCGCATAAGTCCGCCGAAACCCGCGGGCATGCTTATTCTGTTATCTGCCATGCCAATCAATGGAGCAAATAGTTTTTAAAAGTTATTATATTCAAATTAGGATGGAATCTTATGATGCTTCTAAGGACGAAGACAAGATAAGGAAATTTTGGGAGAAGGAGAAAATTTATTCTTTTGTTCCAGATTCTAAAAAGAAGATTTATTCTGTGGATACCCCGCCGCCAACGGTTTCGGGAAAGATGCATTTGGGGCACGCGTTTTCATACTCTCAGCAAGATTTCATTGTGCGGTTTAAGAGGATGCAACTCGCGGGGAAGGGGCAAGTATTTTATCCTTTTGGGACAGACGACAATGGATTGCCAACGGAAAGGTTGATTGAAAAATTAAAAGGAGTTAAATCGAAAGAGATGTCGCGAGGTGATTTCATAAAACTTTGTTTGAAAACTCTCAAAGAGATAACACCTGATTTTATTGAAGATTGGAAAAGAATCGGTTCGTCGTGCGATTTTGACCTTTCTTATTCAACTATAGATGAAAATTCAAGACGAATTTCTCAGAGTTCTTTTATTGAATTATTCAAGAAGAAACAAATCTACTTTGCTGATTTTCCAACTATTTGGTGCCCAGAATGCCAAACAGCAATTGCGCAAGCGGAGTTAGAGGATAAGGAACTTCCAGGATTGTTTTCAACTTTGAAATTTTCTTGCGATGAGAAAGAACTTCTTATTGCTACAACGAGGCCGGAGCTTCTTGGTGCGTGCGTAGCGGTTTTTGTTCATCCTGAAGATAAAAGATACAAATCGCTTGTTGGAAAAAAAGCGAAAGTTCCACTGTTTGATTTTGAAGTTCCAATCATTGTCGATAAATCTGCTGACCCTGAAAAAGGAACGGGGGTTTTGATGGTCTGTTCTTACGGCGATAAGTTTGATGCCGATGCTATCGCGCGACATAAACTAAACCCGAAAGTCATCCTTGACAAGAATGGAAGAATCATTGATGGAGAGTTTGGAGGTATGGGTGTGAAGGAAGCAAGAAAGAAAACTCTTGAAATGCTTAAAGAAAAGAATCTTGTTGCGGAGCAAAAACAGATCACCCATATAGTTAATGTCCATGATAAGTGCGGAACGGGAATTGAGTTCATTCCGACTGAACAATGGTTCATAAAAATTCTTGATAAGAAAAAAGAACTTCTTGCGCAAGGCAAAAAAGTTAAGTGGTTCCCCGGGCACATGAGAAAAAGATACGACAACTGGGTTAACGGACTTGAATGGGATTGGAACATTTCAAGAAATAGACATTTTGGAATTCCGATTCCTGTTTGGTATTGTAAGGATTGCGACGAGATTATTCTTCCTGAGGAAAAAGAACTTCCGATAGATCCTCTGGAAACTAAAAAGAAATGTCCGAAGTGCAAGAAAGACGCTTTGCCCGAAGAAAAAGTTTTGGATACGTGGGCGACTTCAAGTTTAACGCCACAGATAGCTTCAAATCTCGTTAAAGACAAAATTAAAATTCCTTTTTCGTTGAGACCACAAGCACACGATATAATCCGAACATGGGCGTTTTACACAATTGTGAAATCTTATTTGCATGAAAATAAACTTCCTTGGGAAGAGATTGCTATTTCCGGAAATGTTTCTCTTAAAGGAGAAAAAATGTCTAAGTCAAAAGGGAATGTTATTGAGCCGCAGAAAATCATTGATGAATTCGGCGCGGACGCTTTGCGATTTTGGGCGGCTGGTTCAAAACTTGGGGAAGATTTAGATTATCAAGAGAAAGATTTGGTTACTGGATAGAAACTTGTTAACAAACTAATTAATTCTTCTAGATTTGTTTTTATGAATTTGGATGGAAAACCGAAGAAGCCGAATAAGTTAAAGAAAATTGACGAGTTGTTTTTGAATCGGATGAAAATGGTTGTCAATAGCTCTACTGCTCATTTTGAAAAATATGAATATTCAAGAGCGAAAATAGAAATTGAGAATTTCTTTTGGGAGGTTTTTTGTAATGATTACCTCGAGATTGTAAAGAAAAGAGTTTATCAGGGAGAAGGAGACGAGAAATTGTCCGCACAATATACTCTTTACCATTCTCTTTTAACTGTGCTGAAGATGTTTGCACCAATTGTTCCTTTTGTTACGGAGCACCTTTACCAAGAACATTTTAGAAAGAATGAGAATGTGAAAAGCATTCATCAAATGGAATGGCCAACAGATAGCGAAGTATCTTCTAGTGGGGCGGCAACTTGGACGTTGTTTAAAGTAATTACTTCAATTATCTCAAAAGTTAGAAAAGAAAAAACAAGTGCTCAGAAGTCTATGAATGCTGAAATTGTCTTAACAATTACTAAGGAAGATAAATTGAAAATCAAAGAATTATTAGAAGACCTTAAAAATGTTACAAACGCAAGAGAAGTGAAAGAGGGGAAATTTAAAGTTGAGTTTGTTGAATAAATAAATGCCATTAACAAAATCTGAAGTCGAGGAAATCGTCGAGGAACTTGATAAACACAAAGGTAGAGCTACAGAATTGATAACGGTTTACATTCCTGCGGGGCAGAACATCTACACTGTTGCGGACCAGCTTGAGGCTGAAAAATCCACTGCGAAGAACATCAAGTCCACTGGGACTCGGAAGAACGTTAGTAATGCGCTAGATAAAATTACGAGATACTTGAAGGATTACAACAAGACGCCTGAGAATGGGCTTGCGATTTTTTGTGGAAACGTGAGTAAGGTCGAGGGGCAGGATGATTTGCAGCTTTGGGACATTGAACCTCCGAAGCCGCTCAAGATGAGGATGTATCGTTGTGATAAAGAGTTTGTTCTTGAACCGTTGAAAGAAATGCTTCAGGTTACGGAAGTTTTTGCGTTGCTTGTTATGGATAGAAAAGAGGCGACGATAGGAATGCTTGAAGGAAAGAAAATTGAGATTCTTCATAAAATGACTTCTGGAATTCCTTCGAAAGTTAGGGCTGGAGGCCAGTGCTTAAGCCCAGATACTTTAATAATAAAAGATAACGGAGAGATAATTAAAATAAAAGATTCTCATAATCCATTACTTATCCTCTCTGAGAATTTTAATCAGGAAATAAATGAAAACACTCCTGTAATTGCCAAATGGGAGAATAATAAAGAACTATTTAGAGTTATAACTAAATATCCGAGGATTGAAATCAAAGCTTCAGGAGAACATACTTTTTTTGTTAGAACTGAAAAGGGAATTGAAGAGAAGCCCCTTTTTGAAATAAAAGAGGGGGATTACCTGATTATGCCCGAGAGTATAAGTTTGGATTTAGAAGATCAGAACATTAATTTCGTTCCTGAGATTAAACAAAATTTTAATATGAAAGATGTTAAAATCCCTGAAAGAATCACCCCCGATTTTGCCAGAATTTTGGGTTATTATCTTGGGGATGGAAGTTATGAGGCGGACAGAATCACCTTTTTTGAACAAAGAAAAGAAGTCGCTGAGTTTTATCAAAAATTAATTGAAAACACATTTGAGATTAAAACAGATTTAAGGTTTAGGGAATCTAAAAATTATTGGCAAATTAGGGTATATAGCAGAATTTTGGCTCAGTTATTCAAAAATATTTATTTAAAGAAAGATAAAACTCATAATGAAAATATTCCTTCGATCATATTAAAATCTTCAAATAGAAGTCTTGTTTCATTTATTTTCGGCTTTTTTGATGCTGAAGGTTATGTTGGTAAGTCTAGAATTGCCGCAGGTTTTAATAATGAGCTGTTAGCGCGTCAGATTCAATTATCTTTCTTAAGATTAGGAATAATTTCATCAATTAATGAGTACGATAATAGAAGAAATCCTTATTCAAATAATATCAGATATACCGTGGCTGTTGATGATCTTGAATCTATTAAGAAATTTTATGATTTAGGGGGATTTATTTCTTTAGAAAAGAAGAACAAAGTCAAGAAATTAATCAATAAAAGAAGCAGTAGAAATAAAGTTAGACAATTAGCAGTTAATGGAAAAGAAGTTGCGAGGATAATAAGAAATTCCGGTTTGAACACAAGGCAATTTAATTGTCCTGATTTTTTCAATAATAAAAAACAATTGAGCAAAGAAATTTTCAAAGCCAAAATTCTAGATAAGATTCTAAATGTAGATTTAAGGAGAAGATTGGACATGTTTTATAATTCTAATCTAATAGTTGTTAAAATAAGTAAAATAGATTCTATTGGCGTACAAAAAACAGTTGATATAGAGACCAAAAACCATAATTTTGTTGCAAATGGTCTTCTTGTCCATAACTCTTCCCAGAGATTCCATAGAATAACTGAAGGACTTACGAAAACTTTTTACAAAAGAATTGCAGAAGAGATGAAGAATTCTTTCTTTGATATGCCAAAACTTAGCGGAATTATAATTGGGGGGCCCATACCGACGAAAGACGAATTCATAGATGGAGAATATCTTGCTACTGCGTTGAGGCAAAAAATTATTGGTCGTTTGGATATTGGTGATACTTCCGGATCTGGATTACAAGAGCTTGTTCAGAAGGCGCAGGATTTGCTTGCGGATCATGAGCAGACGCTTGAGAGAAAAGATGTTGAGAAACTTTTTTTAAATCTTGGGGAGAATCAGAGTATGACACTTCTAGGGGAGGAGAATGCGCGCCGCGCGCTCACGAATGGTGCGGTCGAAATTCTTTATCTTTCTTCAAAAGTTCCGAAGCCGCTTGCGAAAGAACTTTCAAAAATGGCAGAGAATATTGGTTCTGAAATTAAAGTGATTTCCACAGAAACCACTGAAGGAGAACAATTCTTTAATCTTGGCGGTATTGGAATGATTCTACGGTTTGCTATTTAATTTTCACAGTCATAAACAACAACTACATTTGATGTGAAATCTTCTTTTAGAGAGTAAGTTTTTTCTATTTTACAATTTTCTCTTATGTAGTTAATTGGAGTAGA
>JAHJUA010000105.1 GCA_018829425.1 Nanobdellota archaeon
AGATTTTGGTAGCGGTCTAACTTCTGGGCGGGAGGGTGGGAGCCTGTACGAAGAGTCCGCCAAAGAAGAAGAAAACAAAAAGGCTGAACCAGGCACAAAATCGTTCTTTCAGAAAATTACTTCAAAAATTCAAAAAATAAAAATATCTGAAAAAGAATTTGAAGTTTACAGCGAAGAATTACGAATGCTCCTTCTTGAAAACAATGTCGCTTATGAAGTTGCTGACAAAATTATCGAGAAACTCGGAGAAGAAATAATAGGAAAGGAATTTCTTAGGAAAGAAATAGAATCAGAAATCAATGAAACTTTAAAGGAAATAATCAGAGACATTCTCATAGAACCATTCGACATAGTTGAAAGAATAAAAGATAAAACAATGGATCAAGCAAAAGAGCCATTTGTGATTCTTTTTGCCGGTGTTAATGGAACTGGAAAAACTACAACCGTCGCGAAAATTTCCTCGTTTCTTAAGAAGAAAGGATTCTCGTGCGTTCTCGCCGCAGCAGACACATTCAGAGCGGCGTCAATTGAACAATTGGAAAAGCACGGAGAAAGAATTGGTGTAAAGGTCATCTCGCATCAATACGGAAGCGACCCCGCATCAGTCGGCTTTGACGCAATTCAATACGCAAAAAAGAATTTCATAAACGTCGTTCTCATTGACACTGCGGGTAGAATGCACACTTCAAAAAACCTCTTGAAAGAAATAGAAAAAATCTCAAAGGTTTGCAAGCCCGACTTAAAACTTTTCATCGGCGAAGCAATAACTGGGAATGATTCCGTTGAACAAGTAAGAAGTTTTGACTGGGCAATAAGCATTGACGGAATAATTCTAACGAAAGCCGACGTTGACGAAAAGGGCGGCTCGGCACTAAGCGTTGGCTACGTAACAAAAAAACCAATTCTCTTCCTTGGCACAGGACAAGAATATGAAAAGATTGAAGTATTCAACAAAGAGAAATTTTTGAAAGAGTTAGGCCTTTAATTTTCTTAATCCTTTGATTGCATAAAAGAGACTCATTGCAGCAAGAACTATCAGCACTGCCACGATGATTACTATGGGCACGAAAAAAAGAAGTACCCAACTAAATATGGATATAATTAATAAGAAGTAATTTATATTCATAGAGTGGCGAGAATATTCATTGTCTACATTTCTAGTGCCCAAAAAAATATTAAGAACTCCCGTTAAAATGAAGAAGGAGGTAAGTAAAATGTAAGGCGTTGAGAGGTAGGTTGAAAATAGGCTCAGATTTCCGGCGAAACCATTTACTATCAAACTAAACAGAAAAAAATACCAAACAGGAAGCAGAATCATTATGATGCCGGTCGCGAAATACTCCCACTTTGCCATCTCCTCACTAAGGACATCTTATTTAAAAAGTTATCCCAGAACACAAGCCTAGCTATAAAAATCTTCAAATTAAAAAAAGAATTATCTATTCGTTGCAGTTGCAATGAGCGCTACAGTTTCGGCAGTCAGGGCATTCCGAATCCGCGCCGCATTCAGGACATTTTTCATCCATTCTAAATAAAGGGCAGTCCAATTTTTAAATTTTTCTAAATTCAGCAAGTCACTATAAATTTATAAAACTCATGACAGTAAATTTTGCATGGGGGAAGACCATCCGTATCAAACAGATATTGAAGATACTTGCAGAAAAGCAGGCTCAAGAGAAGACGCATTAAAATTCGTGGAAGATGAACTCGCTAGATATTACATTCCAATATTCATGGGACACCGTTATGAAAATTTTGGGGGAAGAATAAATTTTTTGCAAAGAATTCGGGAAAGTTTGCTTGACAGCCTTTAATTCTATTGATACCACAAATTTATTAACTATTAATTTCCTTTTTCTGAGATGTTTGAAAGAACGGGAATTATAATCCAAAAGATTTTACATATAAAAGCCGGGAAGGAAATATCCTATTAATATTACAATTAAACCAAGAAGAAGTCCTTTAATTATACTCAAAATGTTTTTTCGGACAAAATAACTTGAAAATATCAATAATAAGCCGACTGCGACTGCAAAAACAGAATATACTAAACTTTCATAAAACAGGCTAGTAAATACCACCAAAACAAATCCTCTTGCAATATAATCATCAAAATTTTTCAGGAAAATAGAAACAGCAATAATAAAAATTCCTGCTATAATAACCTGGTCCAAAAAAGGACGATATGGTTCTATCATTGCTCTCCCAATAACCAAAACATAAAATACCCAACTTCCAAGAGCAAGAACATCTCTGGCAAATCCTTTTTTCCAGTCCATTTCCATGATTAAAATAAATTAAGAAACTATAAAAACTTTTCAAACCACAAATTTATTAACCATCTTTTCACTCATAAATTCATGTTAGAAAAACTCGGCGAAGTTCTACGGAAGGCGACAGATAAAATAGCCAACGCGATATTCCTTGACAAGGGACTTGTAGATTCTATAGTCAAAGACCTCCAAAGAGCACTCATAGAAGCAGACGTCAGCATTGTCCTCGTAAAAGAATTATCAGATAAAGTTCGGCAGGTGGCTGTTGATGAAAGGATTAAGGGCGTGGACAAAAAAGAGCACATGATAAAAGTGCTTCACGACGAACTCACACGAATTTTAGGAGAACACAAGCAACTCAAACTTCAAAAAGGGAAACAGAACAGAATTTTGCTTTTGGGACTTTATGGTGCGGGAAAAACAACCACTGCCACAAAACTCGGAAATTATTTTTCAAAAAGAGGGAACAAAGTTCTTCTCGTGGGTTTGGACACTCAAAGACCTGCAGCCGCAGAACAGCTAAAACAAAACGCTGAGAAAAACAAACTCGCATACATAATTGACACAGAGGAGAAAAATCCAGTAAAATTATGGAAGAAGCACGAAAAAGAATTCAAGGAATATGATTTGGTTATCGCAGACACAGCAGGAAGACACACGCTTGACAAAGATTTAATAGATGAAATAAAAGCACTCGACAAAACAATAAATCCTACTGAAAGAATTCTTATAATTCCTGGAGATATAGGTCAAGCAGCAAAAAAACAAGCCAAGGAATTTCTTGAAGCAGTTCAAATCACAGGAGTCATAGTCACAAGGATGGATTCCACTGCAAGGGGGGGTGGAGCGCTAACTGCCTGTGCAGAAACAGGAGCACCGGTTTATTTCCTAACAACAGGAGAAAAAATAAATGACTTGGAAGAGTTCAATCCAAAGAACTTCATCTCACGACTTTTAGGAATGGGCGACCTTGAAACTCTGCTTGAAAAAATAAAATCTGCAACTGGCGAAGACCACGAAGAAAAATTGAAAAAGATAAAGGAGTCTGGAAAACTTTCACTTGACGATGTTGTGGAACAAGTAAAATCAATGAACTCACTCGGCGGGTTTGAGAAAATAAAATCAATGATTCCTGGATTTTCCAGCGTCGGAGATAAAATCCCCGAAGGAGCATTAGAAAGTCAAGAAGCTAAGATTTCAAAATGGGAACACATAATAAAATCAATGACTTCTGAAGAAAAAGCGGAGCCCGGGATTCTGGAAAAACAAACTTCAAGATTAGCAAGAATCGCAAAAGGTTCGGGGGTTGCGACAAGCGATGTTCGCGCACTCCTAAAACAATACAAACTCCTCAACGAAATGGTAAAGTCTGGAATGGGAAATATGGACGAAGGAGATCTCTCGAGCGGAATGAGTCAAAAACAAATGATGAAACTCGCGAAGAAATTTGGTAAAGTTAAAAGGATGAAGTTTTAATCTTTCTTGACATGAAGATCATAACCTTCCACTTTAGAAATCAAATCACTCATTACTCTTACAAATTGTCCATTGTTACGAGACGCTATAGTTGTTTTTATAAAACTTACTCTTCCAGACCCATCTGGAACAATGTGACTCTCATGAGTTAGACCCACTGGCCCAATAAGAAATGAACTTAAACAAACTCTTACTTTAACCCCCTTAGCACATTCTTTATTAAACTCTATTCCAGTTCTACCTAAAAGATTGTGTGCATCTGATTTTCTTAAATATCTATGTACACTCAGGTCCTGGCTATAAAAATCGCCAGATCCTTCTCCATTCGGAAAACCTAAAGCGAAAACTAAACTG
>JAHJUA010000106.1 GCA_018829425.1 Nanobdellota archaeon
CCTCACATAAAGCATAGGGTTGATTCTAGGTTAATAATACCGTGGATTTTTTAAAATGGATGCAGAATTAAAAAACTCAATTTTGAAAACAGGAACGACAATACTCGGAATAGTCTGTAAAGACGGAGTCGTCATGGCTTCGGACAGGCAAAGCACCGCAGGGACGATTGTAATGGACAAGAATTCTGAAAAAACAAAAAGGATAAACGACTACTTGCTCTTCTCTGGCACAGGAATGGTTTCTTCAATTCAAAGAACTGCTAAGGTTCTCACAGCAGAACTGAAACTCAAAGAACTCAGATCCAAATCGAGACCCTCTGTAAAGCAGGCAGCTAATCTTCTTGCCACAATGACTTACGCAGATATACGGCAGATGTCAGTGATTCAGAACATAGTGGGAAGTCTTCTCGGAGGATTCAATGAAGACGGAACCGCAGAAGTTTATACTATAGCTCCCGACGGTAGCGTCACAAAAGTTGAAGATTACGATGCAAACTTCGGCTCAGGAATGCCCTACGTCCTCGGACTTCTCGAAAGACAATACAAACCCGGCCTTAGTGTTAAAGAAGGTGTTGAACTCGCGAAAGAAGCTTTGAAGTCTTCAACCCAAAGAGACACTGGCTCAGGCTACGGAATTGATGTATTCACAATCACAAAAGACGGAATTTCAAAAGTTGTTGAGCAAGAGATAGTTTCAGAATATAAAGACTCGAAGAAAGAACAATAAATACAGAGGTGTGTTTAGTTGTCAAATAAAAAGTTGGATTTAAATTCAATTCAAAAATCATATTTATTTTAGTAACAAAATGGGAGACATATTAAAACGCATAACTGAAAAACTTGTAAACGTCACAGAGGCAAACTTTGAAGGCGCAAACATAGTTGTTTACACAGACAATGAAAAAATTTTCAAGGAAGGCGAGCCAAAGATAAAGGAACTAGTTAGTGAGCTCAAAAAAAGAATAGAGCTTCGTGCTGACCCCAAGATTTTACCGGACCAGGAAAAAACAAAAGAAGAGATAAAAAAAATTGTTCCTGAAGAAGCAGAGATAACAAACATCATTTTTGATTCTCATAGAAGCATCGTCGTTGTTGAAGCCAAAAAGCCAGGGATGGTTATTGGGAAACAAGGTTCAATTTTGGAACAGATAAAAAAGGCGACGCTGTGGACGCCACAAGTTCAGAGAAGTCCAGCGATAAAAAGCAAAATTACAGAAAATATAAGGGAAGTGCTTTATAGCAATAGCAGTTACAGAAGAAAGTTCCTTAACGATATTGGGAAAAAAATTTACAAAGAGTGGAATCCGGAGAAAGTTGAGGAATGGGTCCGTTTGACTTTTCTCGGCAGCGCGCGCCAAGTCGGAAGAAGTTGTCTTCTTCTCCAAACGCCAAACTCAAAGGTTCTTATTGATTGCGGAATAGATGTTGCCTCTCAGGGAAAAGATAAATTCCCCTACCTCGACGTCCCTGAATTCGACATTCGAACCCTCGACGCGATCGTCATAAGTCACGCACATTTAGATCATGTGGGTCTTTTACCTTACCTGTATAAAATGGGTTACAATGGACCGGTATACATGACTTACCCCACCATGGACCTTGCGGCTTTAACTTCTCTTGATTTTATCGGTGTTGCATACAAGCAAGCTTCAGCGCCGCTCTTCAGTTCCAAGGACATCAAGGAAATGGTAAAGCACACAATCTGTTTGAACTACAACGAAGTTACTGACATTGCGCCAGATATAAGAATTACGATGTACAATTCAGGCCACGCTCTCGGCTCAGCGATGGTTCACTTCAACATTGGAAACGGTTTGCACAATTTCCTTTACACCGCGGACTACAAATACACGAGGACAAGACTTTTGGATCCTGCAGTTACAAGTTTCCCAAGAATAGAATCTGTTTTGACTGAAGCGACTTACGGTGCAAAATCAGATATTCTTCCACCCCGAATTGAGTCAGAGGAAAGAATTCTTGAAATAATAAAAAAGACTATTGACCGTGGTGGGAAAGTTCTTATTCCCGAACTTGGTTTGGGAAGGGCGCAAGAGACAATGCTAATAATTGAAGATGCAATCAGCTCAGGGAAACTCCCGAAAATTCCGGTTTACATTGATGGGATGATTTGGGATATTAACGCAATCCACACTGCTTATCCTGACTTCTTAAGTACTCAAGTTCGTTCGTCAATTTTCCAAGACAAGAATCCTTTCGTTTCTGAAGTATTCTCCCGCGTTGGAAGCCCGCATGAAAGAAGGAATGTTATTGAGGGCGGTCCATGTGTTGTTCTCGCAACTTCTGGAATGCTTGTAGGGGGCGCGTCTGTTGAATATCTAAAAGAATTTGCAGTTAACGAAAAAAACTCCCTTGTCTTTGTTTGTTACCAAGGTGTTGGTTCTCTCGGAAGACAAATACAAGAAGGAATAAGTGAAACAAAAATGATGGTTAACGGTCGCGAAGAAACTGTTGCAATAAATCTTGAAGTTCAAACTGTTGCAGGTCTTTCTGCTCACGCCGGTCGCAACGAAATAATGTCTTTCTTCAACAACATGCGACCAAAGGCAAAAAGAATTATGCTCAATCACGGTGAAGTTTCAAAGTGTTTAGACTTAGCGTCTGCGCTTTACAAAACTCAAAGAGTTGAAACAAA
>JAHJUA010000107.1 GCA_018829425.1 Nanobdellota archaeon
TGAAGACCCCGAAAAACTCGCGTTCCAGAAACAATCTCTTCTTGGGAAAGAGATGACTTTTTCGGGAAATGTTAGGCAGAACGACTTCTTCAACAATCTTGAGATAATTATAGATTCTGCAAAAGACGTTGATTTGGATGCGGTGATAAAGGGGTTTGAAGAAGGGGGATGATCTCCGATTGAAGAAAGTTATTTAAATTTGATCTTCCCATGATTAGAATGAAAAGAGGTAGTGCAGTTTTACTTTTATTAGTTCTTGTTTTATCTTTGTCGTTGGTTTCTGCTGGGTGGTTCTCTGATTTTTTCGGGAAAGTGACAGGTCGCACGACGGAAACACAAAATTTGGTGGTGATTTCTGATCCATGTGATTCCGATTTTGATGGAAATGGAACCGTAGACAATAATGATTATGTTGCTTTTTCAGCTCACTATGGAGAAGCAGTTTCAGTGGCGTCGGGGACTGATAAGTATGATTTGAATGGTAATGGACAAATTGATTTCGCAGATTATGTAATCTTCGCGAAGGATTTTGGTACGGTGTGTGTTGTTTCAACTCCAATAACTCCGACTTGCACAGACAGCGACGGAGG
Source organism: Nanobdellota archaeon (assembly GCA_018829425.1). GTDB lineage: Archaea > Nanobdellota > Nanobdellia > Pacearchaeales > GW2011-AR1 > ASMP01. The sequence goes on from JAHJUA010000107.1 coordinate 591, forward strand.
GAAGAACAATAATACTCAGGGAACTATTCATATTCAAAATTCTTCGGGAGATTATACTTTTAAAGATTATTGTATGACTGGAAGTAGCGAAGGAATGCTAGTGGAATATACCTGTTATGATCAGGATAACATTCCTTCAGGTTCTTCAGGAGTTCGGGGGGATGTGGGATGGTACTATTCTTGCCTAAACGGTTGTTCAAATGGTGCTTGTGTTAATGATACTTCTGTTGCTAACGCTGTTGTTAATGTGACTGTTGATTGTCCAGACTTTGACGGCGACGGGATTGTTAATGATGCTGATTATGAATTATTCAGTGATAATTACAACGAGCTTGTAACTCCTGAAACCATGATATATGACTTGAACAGCGACGGGGAAATTGATTTTTCAGATTACGTAATTTTCGCAAAGAATTTTGGGAAAACTTGTACTACAAGTCAGGAATCTGCAATTTCTTCAAGATATATTATCAAACAAGATTTTGGGAAGACTATCTTGGAGCATGATGAATCGAGCCTGAATCTCGGAGGAGATTTCTCTTCGGAGTTTATGCCGAATTTTGTATCAAGTCAAATTTCAGGCGCAGTCTATTTTGAATCTCTCACATATAATTTTTTTGCGGGCAAGGATTCTCCGCTTCCATTTAGGACATCTGTGATTGAATTTAGTCACGAGATAAGCCCCCTGGAAGCAGATTTGTTAATTGATTCAATGGGGAGAGAAGGAATAACCTACGATATTTTCCAATATGCCAATTATCCTCAGGGATTAGTTCTTTTTGCATCAGGTTCTGATTCTTCCGGAGGCGTATGCAGTTATCATGAATGCGCCCATCTTTTATACTATAGTCGTGACAAAATTTTGATTTTCGAAGGAATTGACAAGGGAGTATTTTTTAGTTTTTCCTATCGCGATGTATTTAATAATTTTCTAGGGGTCTACCTTATCAAATTTCCTTCTTCTGTCGTCGAACTTCCCTCATTAAGTTCCGAAGAAATTACCCTATCTGTTTTTTTATCTAAAGATAAATTCGATGTAGGAGAACAGATTAAACTAAAATGAAAAAATACGACTTGATAGTACTTCTTGGATTTTTGTTGATCTTTGGAATATTTTTTGTGGGGAGTGTTTCTGCCTTTAATTCTGAAGAGAGTTCTATTGGTAATTTTCAGGAGGTTCTTTCTTCTGCGAGTAGGTTCGTTGGATTGAACTACTCTGGCTATATAGTCGAATTTGACAGTCTGCCTATTGCTCAAAAGAAGATTGAATTGGAATCTAGTTCAAAACGGAATGAAGGGAGATTCTTGACGAAGATCCCTGTAATTAATAATTTTTTTGTAACTTCAACTAATTTGGATTCAAAACTTTTAGATTATGAAAATCAAATTAATTTAGAACATGAAAAAATAAAAAATGCAATCTTTCGAAAAGTTCCCTTACTAACAAAGCCAGTCGCTTCAAGTTCAGGGGAGTTTGTTTCGAATGAGTATACGTTTGTTTTCAATGGCATTTCTTTAGATATAACTGATGGACAGGCTAAGGAAATTGAGAAAATAAAAGGGGTCAAAAAAGTCTGGCCGAACGTTTATGTTCATGCTTTTTTGGAGAATTCTGTTCCTTTAATTCAGGAAGGAATAGCGTCGGGACATCTTGATGTTGATGGAAATGACTGTGGTAAAACGGGGAATAAGTGTCTGACTGGGAAGGGGGTAAAGATTGCGATTATTGATACTGGTGTTGATTACACGCATCCAGATCTTGGGAGTTGTACAAAGGAACAATTTTTGGGCGGGAAATGCGAGAAAGTTATCGGAGGTCATAACTTTGTTATGTGTAATGAATTAGATGGTGAAGGGAATTGCATTTCTCCCGGCATTGATGAAGAAGATCCGATGGATGATATGGGTCATGGAACTCATGTTGCTGCGACTGCTGCCGGCGATGGAATTCTAAAAGGTGTTGCTCCCGGCGCACAGATTTTAGCTTACAAAGTTTTGAATTCAGATGGAGCAGGGGCATTGTCATGGATAATTGCGGGGATTGAACAGGCGGTTAAAGATGGTGCAGATGTAATAAGCATGAGTCTTGGTATGGATTGCGGGACTCCTACAAGTTATTACTATGGGGTTTTTTCTTGCAATCCCGAGGACCCAATAAGCCAGGCAAGTGACAATGCTGTTGATGCGGGGACGGTTGTTGTTGTTGCCGCCGGAAATTCAGGTCCTGCAGAGCAGACTATTGGCAGTCCTGGATTAGCAAGGAATGTTATAACTGTTGGAGCTGTTTATGAAAAAGATTATGATGATTTTTTTGTACCTTGTGTTCCTGGCGAAAAACTGCCGAGTAATATGGGAAGATTTTGCGGGAGCAATTATCCTTACTCGGATACAAATTTTCCAGATGGTAAATGTGGGAGTGACGGAAAGGTATTATGCAAATATTTTGATGATAATCCTCGAGAAAACCAGATTACTTCCTTCTCTTCGCGAGGACCTGTTTTTTGGACTGATGAGAATGGAGGCTACAAGGCACTTGCCAAACCTGATGTTGTTGCTCCTGGAGCGATGGTTTGTGCTGCGCAACTCTTAGGCACAGATTTTTCCCAGCACAATTTTCTTTATACCTCTTGCAAAGATGATAGACACGTTTTACTTGCAGGAACTTCCATGGCGACTCCCCATGTGTCTGGAGTTGTTGCTTTACTTTTAGAGAATAATCCCTCATTAATTCCATTAGAGGTTAAATCGATTTTAAAAAATACTGCCGACGATATTGGTCTGAATTTTTTTGATCAGGGTTCTGGACTTGTTAATGTTGTTTCAGCCCTTAAATCTACAAAAACTTTGATTGTTCATTTGGATGAAACTTCTTATCCTCCTCCTCTTATCATGGATATTATTGGGACTGTAAAAGGAAGTGAGTTACAAAAGTATGAACTTTATTACAAATTAAAAGGAGAGGTTAACTGGAGATTGATTTGTTCTGAGACGCAGGAAGTTGATGATTCTGTTTTGTGTGGGGACTTTGATACCTCTTCTCTTCAAGGGGGTGAAGAATATCTTCTGAAGTTATTAGCCTCAAATAATAAAGGCGATGTTTTCAGCGACTTTGGTTTGATTATTGGAGTTAAGAACTATGTTCTTAGAACTTGTGAAGATTTACAAAACATTAAAAAAGATTTGTATGGAGTTTATTCTCTTGCGGGAAACATTGATTGTTCAGATACAAAAGATTGGAATAATGGAAAAGGCTTTGAGCCGATTGGTGGCGATTTGGAATTTAAAGGGGCTCTCGATGGCAAGGGTTATGAAATAAGTAATCTTTATATAAATCGTCCGGAAGAATCTGATCTTGGTTTATTCAAGCGTATTGCGAGTAATTCTAATGTTGAAAATTTTGATATTATAGATTTTGATGTTACTGGGAAATTTCCTGTTGGCGGTCTTGTAGGCTTAAATAGAGGCACTATTGATGGCGTTTATGCTGGGGGAAAAGTCTCAGGTGTTGTGGGTGTTGGGATTCTTGCGGGTTATAATTCAGGTCTTATAATTAACTCTGTTTCTGAAGGAGAAGTTTCTTCAACAGGGGGCGGTGGTTCGGGAGGGTTAGTTGGATTTTTGTTTACTGGAACAGTTGACAATTCTTCTTCGGGAGCAGATGTTGTTCAATTTATTCCTCGCGAAGCTGATTATGTCGGAGGTCTTGTCGGAGTGAATGCTCTTGGGACAATTAAGGATTCTTACTCGTATGGAAAAGTAACAGGCTTTGATAATGTCGGCGGTTTGTTGGGGGTTAGTAGTTCTGGAAAAATTTCAAACTCTTATTCATTGAGTAGTATTGTCGGTAAAAGTTTTTCTGGAGGCTTGATTGGGGATTCTATCAGCAACGAGGTAACTAGTTCTTATTTTGCGGGGCATCTCTTTTTGAAATCTTCGGCAGAGCATGTAGGGGGTTTAATTGGTTCTTCTGTTCGCGATATAATTTTAGATAGCTTTTGGGATACTGATAAATCTGGAATTCTAATTAGCGGTGGAGGTGTTGGAATGTCAACAATTGAGATGAAGGAAAAAAATACTTTTTCTAATGCTAATTGGGACTTTGGTAATATTTGGAGGATTGATAAATCAGGAATTATAAATAATGGTTATCCTTATTTGATAAAAAGTATCCCTCCCGCCTTAAAATTAGATCCTTTGTTAACTTCAGAGATATTGAGCTTCATGGAGGATTCTTTTGATTTATCTCTTTCAATAGTTATACAGAAAAGTTATGGAAATTCTTGGAGGGATTATAGAGAAATTGTTGGGAATGAAAACTATTCTATTTCTCCAAAAGACAGATTGAATCTGGCAGAAATTTTTAATAACAAAAATGTTGTGGTAAGCGAACCTGGAATTTACAGGATTTCTGTGCTGGTCTATGATTCATACGGAAGAGTCGTTACTAGTCGCTATACAGGATTCGTTATTGTTTGATTAAGAACATACTTCTCGAAGATATATCTAATAGTTAAATAATCTTTATAAACAGCCCTTAGCTTAGATTTTCATGACTACAAAGAGCGAGGCGCAAAGTGATGTTAAGAAGATAAAAAATGCTGTTTCTGAAGAACTTGTTGAGAAA
>JAHJUA010000108.1 GCA_018829425.1 Nanobdellota archaeon
TGAAAAAATAGATATTCTTTCAAAATTCTTAAAGCAAATTAAAGAAGAAGATCGAGACGTTCTTTATCTTCTCCTCGGCGATATTTACCCCGAATACGACGAAAGAAGAATTGGAATAAGCAATCAAATTGCAATAAAATCTATAGCTAAAGCGACGGGCTCGGAAAACAAGGACGTTGTAAAAAAATGGAAAGAAATCGGAGATATCGGAAAAGTCGCAGAGGTTCTCACTGCAAAGAAAAAGCAATCAACTCTCCATAAAAATATTTTAACAACAGAAAAAGTTATTGAAAATTTAAGAAAACTTCCCGAACTGGTTGGTAAAGGCACAGTAAATAAAAAACTTTCTTTGATAACTGAACTCTTAACTTCAGCATCACCACTTGAAGCGCTTTATCTCGTCAGGACTCTCATCGGAGATTTAAGAATTGGAATTCAGGAAAGCACAGTTAGAGATTCTTTGGCAGAAGCATTCTTCGAAAGAAATAAAGAAAGCACTGAAAAAATTCAGCATGCAATAGATAAAACAAACGACGTCGCAGCAGTGTTTGATGTCGTCAAGAAAAACGGAAAACTCAAAGATCTTGACAAACTGCAACTTCAAGTTGGAAAACCAATAAAAGTTATGCTCGCAGACAAAGCAAAAACAATAGAAGAGGCATTCAAAAAAGTTGGGAAACCAGCGGCGATAGAATACAAATACGACGGCTTCCGTTTGTTGGCACATAAAAAAGGCGATGAAGTAATCCTCTTCACCAGAAATCTTGAAAACGTCACGAAACAATTCCCAGAAGTAATTGGCTACATAAAAAAATACGTCAAGGGAGACTCATTCATAATCGATTCTGAGGCCGTCGGCTTTGACAAAAAAACAAAAGAATACAAACCTTTCCAAGAAATAAGCCAGCGAATAAGAAGAAAGTACGATATAGAAAAAATCCAAAAAGAACTCCCAGTAGAGATAAATGTCTTCGACATTCTTTATTACAACGGAAAATCACTTCTCGCAGAACCTTTTGAAAAACGAACAGAAATAGTAAGCAAAATAGTATCCAATCATCCTTACAAAATAATCCGCTCAAAAAAAATAGTCACTTCCGACGAGAAAAAGGCAAAAGAATTTTACGAAAAGGCTCTAAAGGACCGTCAGGAAGGTGTTATGTTCAAAAACCTCAAGGCAGAATATCAACCCGGCAGAAGAGTTGGCCACATGCTAAAAATAAAACCTGAAGAACGCGACTTGGATTTAGTCATCACAGGCGGCGAATATGGAACTGGACGACGAGGGGGCTGGCTTTCAAGTTTCATTCTTTCTTGCAGAACAGACAAGGTCGGGAAAACATTCACAGAGATAGGAAAAATGGGAACTGGAATAAAAGAAAAGGCAACAGAAGAAACAGATTCGGGAATCTCTTTCAAAGAACTCACAGAAAAGTTAAAGCCATACTTCAAAAAAGAAAAGGGAAAAATGGTTGAAATCAAACCGAAGATTATTATTTCTGTAACATATCAAGAGATTCAAAAATCTCCAAACTACAATTCAGGTTTCGCACTCCGCTTCCCAAGATTCACCGCACTGCGCCCAGACAAACCGCTAAGCGAAGTTTCAAGTCTTGAAGAAATCAAAAAAGATTTTGAAAACCAGAAAAGAAACTGGCGTTACGGCTGATCAAAATAATCAACAAAAGAATTTTCCAAATCCACTTCTTTCCCCTTGTGTTTTATAACACCAATAAAAAGTTTATCTAAGCATAGACTCGTTTCAAGAAACATATATATTGTTCTGTCGCCGAGAGGAATCCTGGGGGAAGTGAAAAGCTTGCGAGTTGGGAACCAAAAAGGTCTGCCTTCTTCTGTTTCTCTTAAAGTCCCACTATAAGTTCCCGCTTGATAGAAATAAACTAAAAAATTGTCACTTGGGATGGAGTCATCGGGAAAAATTCTGTCGCGATTATCAAATAATATAGTTCCCGAAAAGACAGACGCAATTACTTCCAGACCAGTCTCTTCTCTTGTTTCTCTGATGGCAGCATCCAACCTCCCTGAAGGAGAGTCCATTCCTTTTTCATCTTCATTTAATTTTCCTCCTGGCAAAGTCAAAGAACAAGAGTTTGGATCATTACTCCTTTTTCCTTTTTCTACCATAAGAACTCCCTCTGACCTAAAAAGATAGGTCATAACTGCATATTCCATCTTTTCAAAAGCAGAAACCTATTAATAATAATTTCTGTACTAGAAAACAACTTTTGAAACCTTTATAAGTAACATTTTTCTTTATAAATAAGAAAATGGCTAGCGAAACAAGCAATTACAAGATACAAAACATTGTTGCGACGACTTCTCTTGAAAAACCAATCCCCTTAACAAAACTTGCAAGAACTCAACCAAACACGGAATACAATCCAGAAACTTTCCCAGGGCTAGTCCTTAGAGTTAAGGAACCAAAGTCAGCAGTTCTTGTTTTCTCGTCGGGAAACCTTGTTTGCACTGGAACAAAATCCGTGGCACAAGTTAAAAAAGTTATCAGCGCAGTAATCAAGCAGCTCAAAAAAATTAATGTTAATATAACTGTTAAGCCAAAAATAACCGTCCAAAATATCGTCGCATCAGGAATGATAAATCTTAAACTTAACCTTAACTTCCTCGCGCTTGAAATGGAGAACACAGAGTATGAACCAGAGCAATTCCCGGGACTCGTTTACAAACTCATAGAACCAAACGCAACATTCCTTCTATTCAGCAACGGAAAACTTGTTTGCACGGGGACAAAAAACAAACAGCA
>JAHJUA010000109.1 GCA_018829425.1 Nanobdellota archaeon
TGCAAGGAAATTAACTGGCGGAAGCGATACTATCTATCGCTTCGGACTAAATCGTAGTGAAGATAAAAAACTTGTCCTTTATTGCCTAAGAAGGTTAATAAAGGAAAGAAAAATAAAAACGTCTATACCCTATTCTCAAAACAAATTGAGAATCGGTGATTTTAGCGTTATAACATAATTTTTCAAAGGTTTGCGGTCATCCTAAACCGCATAATCGAACTAATTTAGAATGACAAAACAAAGAGGAATATAAGATGAATCAATATACAAAAGAACAAAAGAAAGAATACTTTCAATCACTCCGTAATAGGTGGACGGAAGCAAAAAAACAATATTCGGAGAATGAAATTACAGCCGTTGATGCAATCATTGAAACACACGGCTTGAAAATTTCAAGATTTGGTTTCTTGTTTGTAAAAATACAAATGGAGAAACAAGGTTTAGACGGATTGCCATATTTAGATGCTAAGACCTTTCTTGGCTGGAAAAAAAACGGTTTTATGGTAAAAAAGGGTGAGAAAAGTACCTTAGACGGTATCACTTGGATTGGCGTTGGTGAAGAAGAAGATTCGGGAAAGTTTGAGTATATGTTCCCCAAACAATATCATTTATTCCACCGTACACAAGTTGAAGAAATTATTAATTAAAACAAAGAGGGAAAAAAATGAAATCAAGACTAACCTTCGAGGAATTTTTCCAAGTATCTCGTACTAGAAACATACGCTGGAAAATCACAATTAGTGAGGCTCGGCTAAAGTATTTAATGAAAAGATACCCTTATTTCGAACAGATAGGTGAATACTTGCATCGAGTTAGTGTTTAAGCAAAGCAAGTTCGGACATTGCGGGGGTTCGACTCCCCCGCTTGCTTCTATTAATCGAACTAATTTAGAATAACAAAAAAAAGGAGTACGAAATGGAAACAATCAGCAAGTCCGAGCAGAAAAACTCGCTTGAGCGACTGCAAAACCTTTTAAATGAAGGAGATACAATTTATTGTATTCTGAGGCACATCTCAAGGTCAGGGATGAGCCGATTAATTTCTTTCTCTTGCATTAAAGAGGAAAAACACATAAACCTCGACTATGATATTTCTAAAATTTTGAACTATAGACGAGGAAAATATGAAGGGTTGAAGGTTAGCGGTTGTGGGATGGACATGGGTTTTTCTGTTGTTTATGAAATTGGGAGAAAAATATTCCCTAATGGCGGGAGCCTCGAACATTCACCCCGTAAATATCAAGAGGAAAGAGCAGGAAATCAAACAGAAATAGATGGAGGATATTTGCTAAAACATCAATGGATCTAAGCAAGTTTGGAACACAGCTGAGGTTCGATTCCTCAGCTTGCTTCTATTTTGTTCTTTGAAATTTTGGCGGTTGCTTAAAACTCAAGAAGGAGTAAAAAATGGAACAGTTATTATCTAAACTAATTGGATTAGTGCAAGAAAGCACTAATAAAAGAGAAACACGTAGAGAAGAACTTATTAGAGTTCTTAGTTATGTACAAAATCTTTGTTACCTTAATCAATTTGCACTATTTAATGAGGATATTAATCAAGGCTACGAATACTATCGTTTTTATTTTGATAAAGATGATGAAAACATCTTTTGGAAACAAAAAAAGGATAATTGCACGAACAGTGATATTGATGAACCTAAGAAAATTAATATTACTAAACGTATTTACTGTAAAATTGTAAATATTCTTCCTGAAATTCTTGAAAAAGAAATTAAAAAATTCGAGGACGAATCTGACGCAGCAGAAAAAATAACAAAAATGTTAAATGTAATTAACTAACTAACCCGCACCCGCCAAAGTTTCTTTAATCGAACTAAAGTAGAATGAATTTAATAAACAAAATAAAAAGGTGTAAAAAATGAAAGACAATCAAAAATTTGAGAACATTCTCAATCAAATCAGGCAAGACAATCAAGAAGAATTGAAAACAATGTCACTTCTTGATTATGTAAAAACTAATATTGATGCAAACCAGTATTGGTTTTTCAACGCAGATACAGACGATGAAGTTGAAATATTAAATAATCAATTCGTTAAATATGTTGAATCTTTTGTCATAAAGAATCAAAAATAATTATTAAAAAATGGAGAAAAAAATGGAACAAAGAATGGAAAAAATCCTCAAATTAATTGAGGAATTCAATGAGGATTATAGTACTTATCGACAAAACTATAATCCAAATGAATCCAGAGGCATTTTCTCTGGAAAAATTGAAGGATATTTTGGGAACGGATGCCCAAATGACAACCCCGAAGATGATCAGTTTGAAATTTCATTCTGATTGAAGAGCTGAGTAACTCTATAAACTGCTCATTTTTTAATCGAACTAATTTAGAATGAATTTTTTAACAAAAAA
>JAHJUA010000110.1 GCA_018829425.1 Nanobdellota archaeon
GTATCTATGATGAACTTGTTATGCTTGACCGAGTTTTGAAAGGTGAAGGTCAAGAAGAGTGGAGGAAAGAATGAATACAGAACAATATTTTGAACATATTGAAAAAGAAACAAAAAAGATTTATAGTGTTGCGACAGAAGCTAGAGCAAAAGGTTTGGATCCTGTTGATAAAGTTGAGATTCCTTTGGCGAGGAGCCTTGCTGAAAGAGTTGTCGGTTTGATTTCTGCTTTTTATCCCCAAATAGAAAACTCTGGAATTGTCGAACGAATTTTGGATTTGGAAAAAGATAATGGAAAACTTGACCCGATGGTTTCTTTCAAGATTGCAGAAGAGGTTGCGAAGCAAAAGTTTTGCAAGTTTCCAAGTCTGATTGAGGCAGTGGAAGCAGGAGTAAGAATCGGTTTTGCATATACAACTCTAGGTGTTGTTTCAAGTCCTATGGAAGGATTCACTGGGCTCACTCTCGAGAAAACAAAAGAGGAGAAAGAATATTTTGTTGCTCACTTTTCAGGACCTATAAGAAGTGCTGGGACGACTGCATCATACCTTGTCCTTATGTTAATAGATTACCTTCGTGAAATTTTTGGTTATGCAAAATACGATCCAAGTTCTGATGAAGTTCAAAGATACGTTACAGAGAACCAGGATTATCATGAGAGGGTGACCAATCTTCAATACATGCCCACTAAGGAGGAGATTGTTTTTTTGGCAGAAAATATTCCAATACAGATTGATGGAGACCCGACGGAAAAACTTGAAGTTTCAAATTACAAAAATCTTGAAAGAGTTAAAACTAATTATATCAGGGGAGGAATGTGTCTAATTTTTTCAGAAGGTCTCGCGCAGAAAGCTGCGAAGGGTCTTAGATTGCTTAAGAGTATGAAAGACAAAGGTTTGAAGTCAACAGGTTTTGATTTTTTGGATGATTATATCAAGCTTCACGAAAGGAGAGATAAGGGAAAGACAGATGATTCTCCTACTTACATAAATGACCTTGTTGCTGGTCGGCCGATTTTTGGACATCCTTCTGAGTCTGGAGCTTTCAGATTTAGGTATGGCCGAGGGCGTTCTTCTGGTTTTTCTGCAGTTTCAATTCACCCAGCAACCATGGGTATGACTGATTCCTTTATTGCAATTGGGACTCAGTTGAAAATCGAAAAACCCACGAAGGGTTGTATTGCGACTTCTTGTGATTCTGTCGACGGGCCAATTGTAAAACTCTTTAACGGAAGTGTGAGGAAGGTAGAGGCGATGGAAGAAGCAAAAAAACTTTACCCCGATGTTGAAGAAATAATTTATTTAGGAGATATTCTTTTCCCTTTCAGCGACGTTGCTAATCGAAATGCAGTTTTGCTTAAGCCAGGGTATGTTGAGGAAATCTGGGGCCTTGAACTTCGTGAGAAAAATCCAGAAGTGGAAAAATCAATAGATAGTTTTAAAATTAGTTTTGAGGATGCAGTCAAGATAAGTAAAGAGAATGACGTGTCTCTCCATCCATCACATATTTTTTATTGGACTCAGATTTCTCTGGAGCAATTGTATGGGCTTTTGGAGTGGTTGCAAACTGCAAGGATAGAAAAAAAAATTATTCTTCCTTATGCAAAAGGTGACCAGGAAAAATTCAGCGACGGAAAAAGAGCTCTTGAACTTTTGGGTGTAGAGCATGAGGTTGTAATTGAAAATGTTGTAGTAAATCTCAAAAATAGCGAAGCGCTTTTTTCCAATTTAGGAATTGATTTTAAAATCTTGGATAAAGAAGGGATTATTGAGAAAGAGATTTCTGAAGTTGAAGAAAAATTGAAATCATTTTTGGATGGTCAGAATTCAAATGAAACCTTAGATGAAGAAGGGAATCCCATGGTCGTCAGCGACGGTGACAAAGTTCTTTCTGTGATTAATCATATTTCTGATTTTGAGATAAGAGATAAGGCTGGAGATTTTATGGGGTCGAGGATGGGGAGACCTGAAAAAGCAAAGCTTAGAAAACTTATTGGAAGTCCTAATGTTCTTTTTCCAGTGGGTAATGAAGGAGGGAGATTAAGAAGTGTCCAGACTGCGTGCGAAGTTGGAAGTGTTCGCGGGGATTTTCCGCTTTTTTATTGTGACTCTGAGATCTGTAAAAAGGAAACAATTTTTCCCCACTGCGAAACTTGTGGAGAAAAGTGTAAGAAAATGTTTTATTGTTCTGAATGTGGGAAGGCGGATTTTGAATCTTGTGAAGAACACGAAATTTCAAGATCACATTCTTACAAGACTGTAGATATAGGTTATTATTTCAAGAACGCAATTGAAAGACTTGGGTTGACTTCAAATGAAGTTCCTCCCTTAGTGAAGAGCGTCAGGGGAACCAGTTCAGAAAATCATCTTGTTGAACATCTTTCGAAGGGAATTCTTAGAGCGGCTTTTGATTTACAAGTAAATAAAGACGGGACAATAAGATTTGACGCTACGGAGATGCCGCTCGTTTCTTTTAAACCAAAAGAAATTTCTGTGAGCATTGAAAAATTGAAAGAGTTAGGTTATACCGAAGATATTTATGGAAAAGAACTAAATGACAATAATCAAATTCTTGAACTGAAGCCGCACGATGTGCTTCTCCCCTGTTCTCCCGAATCTCCTGATGGGGGGGCAGATAAAGTTTTCATAAAGATATGTAATTTTATCGACGAGCTTCTTGTGAGGTTTTATGGTTTAAAACCGCTTTACAATGTTTCTAAGAGGGAAGACCTTGTTGGGAAGTTAGGTGTTTTCATGGCACCTCATAATTGCGCGGGAGTTGTTTGTAGGATTATTGGTTTTTCTAATACCCTCGGTTTGTTCGCGAGTCCTTACATGCACGCGGCTGTCAGAAGAGATTGTGATGGGGATGAGGCTGCAATCATGCTTCTTGGAGATGTTCTTTTAAATTTCTCAAGAGAATTTCTTCCAGGTCATAGGGGTGGAACACAAGATGCTCCACTTGTTCTTAACGCGAAGATTAATGCGGGAGAGGTCGATGATCAAATTCTTGATTTTGAATTGACTCATGAGTATCCACTCGAGCTCTACAGAGCTGCAGAGAAAAGGGAGCACTCGTCTAAAGTAAGTGTTTATGATGTGAGGAAAGCCCTCGCAGAAGGGAAGGACCCCTTTGTTGGAGTAGGATTCACTCACGATACTTCAAACATCAATGATGGTGTTGCATGTTCGAATTACAAAACTCTTCCTACGATGCAGGACAAGGTGAAACATCAGATGGAACTCGTGGAGAGAATTAGGGCAGCAGACACGTCTGATACTGCGAGGCTTATTATTGAGAGGCATTTTCTCAAAGATCTTCGTGGAAATCTTAGAAAATTTTCTATGCAAGGATTTAGATGTGTTGGTTGTGGGGAGATAATGCGTCGACCGCCGCTTTCGGGAACTTGTATTAAGTGCAAGGGGAAAATTATTTTCACGACGCACGAAGGGGGAATTAAAAAATATCTTGAACCTGCGCTTGCATTAGTTGAGAAGTATCACCTTTCTCCTTACATAAAACAAAGTCTTGAACTTACGAAGAGGCATATTGATTCTGTCTTCGGGAAAGACCTCGAGAAACAGGAAGCTTTGGAGAAGTGGTTCCAAATTGCATCATAAGAATTTAAAAATTGATTTTCCCTGCTTATTGAACTTAAAGAGGTTTAGAATTTACTGATAAAATGAAGCACAAGCTTAATATTATTCTCTCTCTCATTGTGGGGCTTGGAATTTTTGGATTCTTCCTTTACCACGTTGGTGTTGGCTCGGTTTTTTCCATATTTCTAAACATAAGACCTATTTATCTTGGTCTTTACTTTGTTTTTACAACCTTGACCTTTTTTCCAACAGCTTGGAGATGGGGGATTATTCTAAAAGCTTACGGCAAAAGAGTTCCCCTTAGGTTTTTAATGAAATACACTATTGCAGGATATTCTATCAGTTACCTCACTCCTTCTGCGAAAGTTGGAGGAGAACCTTTACGGGCTTATATGTTGAGTAAGGAAAGAGGTGTGGATATTAAGCTTGCAAGTTCTTCAGTAATCATAGAAAAGTTTGTGGAGCTAGCAGGGAGTGCAATATTCGGTGTTGTTGGTTTGGTATTGTTCTTTTCGCTTCCAGGAGTGTCATTATGGCTTAAATTAATTCTTGGGATTGCTCTTACGATTGCATTTCTTCTCCTGATTATAGTTTATCACCGAAGTGTTACTGGGAAAGGTTCTTTTTCATCTCTGTTCTTAACTTTTAGATTAGATCGGATTGCAAAATGGAAAAGTTTTGTTAAGGTTATCAGAGATGTTGAAACGCATATGAAAGATTTCTTTGTTAAACAAAAGAAGGCGTTTATGTTATCCTTTTTTACATATTTGATTTATGCAGTTTTGGTTGTCTTTGAATATAAATTTCTTCTTCTAGGTCTTGGATTTAATGAATCTATTCGAACTGTAATTCTTGCACTTATTGTCGCTGGTTTTGCAGGTTTCATTCCAGTTCCTGCTTCTCTTGGCTTCCTTGAGGCGGGTCAATCAACTCTTTTCTCTGCAATAAAGGGGGCTGGAAGTATAGGATTTGCATTAAGTCTTCTTGTGAGATTGAGAGCGTTAATCTTTGTTGCTCTTGGATTTTCTTTCATCACTTATTTCAGTGGAAAATATGCAGGTAATAAAATTCCATTTGTGGGAAAAAAGAAAAAGTGTTCTGTTAAAAAAGGTAAAGGATAATCGTTGGTATTAGCAAGCAGCCCATCATGTTTGTTCTTCTAACTCCGAGAGAGACGCAATAGATTCCTGTGAATGTTGAAATTGCGAGCACGATAATTCCAAGGGCGCCAGAAAATAAAAAGACTAAAATTGCTATTAATGAAATTGTCATTATGGATAGTCTAGAATAATTTATGTTTTCGATTCTCTTTGAGAAAAATTTTGTTATGGAGATTGCCCAAAAGAACGAAATTATTCCTGACGCGACTATTACAAACAAGATTATAATTAGCATTTCTTTTGAAAGGGGCCCTATAATTTCCTGAATAGCGACAACAGCTCCTGTTCTTGTTCTTAAAACAGCGTAGAAAGCGATGAACGAAAATCCCATGACGAGTGTGTTTGTTGCGCCAAGGAGAAAGAGAAATCCTCTCTTACCTGTTTTTGATATTGAGTTTCCAATGACTGCTGCCTGACCTGAGCCGAGGCCCGGAAGCAAACTTGAGAAAGGTGCGGCAATTGTCGCCCCGAGAAGAGGTGAAAGAAAACTTTTATCTATTTCTGGTTTTGAGATTTCTTGTTTTGGAATTTTAACTTTATTTTTTATACTTATGAGAAGCATGGATGTTCCGAATAATCCAGTCAGCATTGGAAGAAGAGGTTCGTTTAGAGAATTTAAATTGAGTATGATAAATCCCAAAACTCCAGTAAGGGTTATCACAACTACAGCCTTCAATCTGTTTTTTTCGACATAAATGAGGAAGAGAGTTACTAATATCAAAATATATGGGATAACTTTTTGGAGTGTGCCATAAATGTTTTTTAAAATTAAAATTGAGGGGAATGCTATCAGAACAAGAACAAAAATTGCGGCGAGACTTCCATAAATTGTGAGGAGGACTGCTTCATACCCTTTTCCCAATTTCAATAATTCGTGGCCAGGTAGAACGGACAGTTCTGTGTCAGTGTCGGGACAACCGAGAAAAATACTTGGAATAAAATCGAGGAAGGTGTGGGTTATTGCCATGGATGAGATGAAGGTTACAAGATAAATTGAATTCAATGAACTAAAAAGCGAAGCTGAAAGTGCGACGAGAGAAACACCGACGAGGTTAATGTGAACTCCTGGAATAAGTCCTGTGAAAGTTCCTGCTGCAATCCCTAAGAGGAGGAAGATGAGAATTTCTATTAACATAATAGAGTTTATATTTTACTATTGAAAATATTTTCCACTTTTCAATTTTCCAAGGATATGCTTGGCGGCTAGCCCCATTTTCTCGAGATTTTTCGATTTTTGATCTCCATGTCTCCGATATCTAAATGCTACTATTGGTACTTTGGCTATTTTATTTCTTTTTCCAATTATGTGTAACCAGAGATCATAATCTTCTGAGTTTTTTAGAGTGGGGTCTAGTTGAATCCCTTTTTCAAATAGGGATTTTCTCATCATTACACTTCCCCCCGGGATGTAGTCATTTGGGTCGAGAATTCTTGAGGGTGCTGTGTCTTTAGGAAGAGTCTCTTCGAAAGATTCTTTCATAATCTCATAAGGATCTCTCTTAAATTTTACAGCTTCAATAAATTTATCATCTCTTCCGTCTCCGAATTGAATAAAATTAGAGTAAACAAGAGATATCTCCGGATTATTCTCCAAGAACAGAGATTGTTTTTTCAATCTATTTTCCTCCATCAAATCGTCCGCATCGAGAAATGCAATGTATTTCCCTTTTGCCTTTTTTATTCCCTGATTCAATGCCCCTGCTCTTCCAAGATTCTGTTTTAATTTTATTAAGCGGATTCTAGAATCTTCTTTCGATTTTTGTTCAACTATGTCTGGGGTTGCGTCTTTGCTGCAATCGTCTATTACAATAATTTCAATGTTTCTAATAGATTGGTTAAGAATCGAGTCAAGACATTCTTGAATATATTTTTCAGTATTATATGCTGCTATAACAACGCTGATTTTGGGCTTCATAATCTCAGAGTATTTTGAATTTTTTAATTTATTCTTTTGTAAATTCTGGATTAGGTGTGAGGATCAAGATTTCTTTTTATGATGAAGTATGCACCCACAACTCCAAATGATGCTGTTAACACGAGGATAATATTATTTGAAATTTCTTCAATAGGAATGAATGCTGTTTTTAGAGCATAGACTCCCGAAATATAAATTATGAAGTAAAACATTGATTCAGATAAAGCATTAATATGTTTTTCTCCACTTTCGTTTATTATTCTTCTTAAGAAATAGGCCAAACCGAATCCTGTCATTAAAATTAATAATGCTCCTACAAATGAAGGTACAATTACTAATACATTAGTTACTGCTTTTGTGGTGCTAATCCCAAGCTGGGAAATGCCTCCAATAAAAAATGCAGTGTATATGGACCATCTTATAATGGCTCTAATTAAATCACAAACTCCTTTCTTTATCTTTTTTTCTAGCCCTATTCTATCAAAAAACCTTTTGAGACCGATATTTACAATTCTTCCAAAAATAACCCCCATCACTATCAATCCTACAGCCAAAATAACTTTTAGGATTAACAGGCGAGTGTCTATCTTTTCTATGAAATTTGTTTTTAATAATTCTCTAAAGTCCATTTTATTTATAATATTTTAATATTTTAATGTTTTTAAGCTCTATCTAAACCCTGCATAGCCTCTTCTATTTTTTCAGTTTCGTCTGCCTCTTTCTTTTTCGCAATCATTTTGTATAATTCAAGAGTCCTTTTGCTTATATCTTCCCAACTAAAATTCTCGGCTCTTTTAATTGCTCGTCTCGAATATCTCTCTCTTAATCGATAATCTCCCATCAATCTTAATATTTCCATTACAAACAATTTTGTATTGAGTGGAATAACTCTTCCTCCATCTTTAACAAGTTCGGGCATTCCTCCCCGATTAGATACTATAATTGCTTTGCCGCAAGCCATTGCTTCTAAAACAGTCATGCCAAAAGATTCATATCTTGAGGGTTGAATATATATTGTACATTGATTATATATCTCGCTTAGCTTTTCACGATCAACAGAGGTCTTGTGCCAAATAAATCTTTCAGAAAATTCTTTTTCTGTTGCCTCTAACCTCTTTTTTATTTTTTCCATAGACTCAGATAGGTAGTCGTCTATTGGAACAATAAGTTCTATTTTTATTTCAGGATCCTCTTTTAAGACTCTTCGCGATATTTTTTCTACTATATCTATTCCCTTCTCCATGCTAAATCTGGCTATGAAAAGAACCCTTTTGTCTTTAATGGGTTCATTATTTGGTTTGAAAGTTTCTAAATCAACTCCGTTAGGTATGTTAAAAACTTTGTTTACCTTTAATGCAGGATAGGCTTTGAGAACGTCTCTCCTTAAACTTCCCGAGACAGAAATTATTGCATCAGGATAAGTCACATTACTCTGCATCCAGTTTACGATTCCCATGTATCTTTTGTTTTCCTTGGAGGTATACTTCCCCCTTAGTCTTTCAAGAGAATGAAATGTATGAATCCATTTTGCATCAGTAAAATATTTTGAGATCAGGCCAGAATTCATTGTTATTTGTGAGTGTATTATATCAAATCCTTCCTTAGCATTTTCATTGAAAATTTTAGTTAGAATAAGGCTATCAAACATAAACGTCCCAAGCCTTCTCTTTAATGTGGGGTCTACTGAGGGCAACCCTGAATTCACATTTATTTTATGAACTATTCTTCTACCCTCTCCAATGAATTCTGTTTTTACAGAATCTTTCTCACCCATAGTAAATACATGGACATCACACCCTAATTTGGCTAAACCTCCTGAAAGATAATAAGTGTGAATGGCCACTCCCTGATTAGATGTTTTACTCGGATATTGAGGACTTATTATTCCAATCTTGAACGGTTTATTTAGGAGGCTTTTTGCGCTGTAAATTAGCTTCTCAAACATACTAATTAACCTGTTTTATCTTTTAAAAGATTAACTATTTCCCTTAGAAAAGATTTAAAATTCCCTTAAAAGCCTTGCGAAAGGAGTGAATTTTTTTGGAAACATTTAATAATTACTAATCGCTTTCTTGGTTATGGTGCTTAGCGTGAAGGAAAAACTTGAATTAGTGAAGAGAAACTTACAAGAGGTAATTTCTGAAGAGGAGTTGGAAAATTTACTTAAGAAAAAGAAAAACCCTTCATTGTATTGGGGAACTATGCCTACTGGGAGCGTTTCTTTTGCGTATTTCTTTCCAATGCTAAAATTGGCTGATTTTCTTAAGGCAGGCTTTAAAGTAAAAATACTCTTGGCGGATTTGCATGCTGCTTTAGATGGAGTTCCTTGGGATCTTCTTGAAAAAAGATACAAGTATTATGAGAGGGCTATAACTTTAATCCTAAGGAGTTTGGATGTTGATTTGAAAAATCTCGAGTTTGTTAAGGGGAGCGAAATACAGATGAATGAAAAATATTTTAATGATGTTTTGAAACTTAGCACTTTAACTTCAATAAGCAATGCAAAACATTCTGCGTCCGAGGCTGTTAAGACTGCCCAAGGGGATGTTAAGCTTTCTGGATTGATTTATCCTCTTATGCAGGCACTTGATGAAGAATATCTTGAAGTTGATGCCCAGTTTGCAGGACTTGACCAAAGGAAAATTCTTGTCTTCGCGAGGGAGTTTCTGCCAAAGATAGGGTACAAACCCAGAATTGAATTAATGGTTCCAATGATTCGTGGACTTGTTGGGAAACAGATGAGTTCGAGCGTCGAATCTTCTAAGATAGATTTGCTTAATGATGAAAAGACTGTTGTTAAGAAAGTGAATGCTGCAGATTTTGTCATGGGCAGTTTGGAGAATGGAATTATAGATATTCTGAAATATCTTATTTTTGTGATAAAAGGAGACAGAAATGAAAAGTTGGTTATTGAAAGACCGGAAAAATATGGTGGAAATCTGTCTTACGCGAATTATGATAAACTTGAAAAAGACGTTTTAGCAAAAAAGATTCATCCTCTGGATTTGAAAAATGCAGTTGCTAAAGAAATTAATATTCTCTTAGAAATTTTCAGGAAAGATAAAAAAATTCATGAGTTGCATAAATCGGCTTATTCTTAACGAGTCTTGAATTCTACAGTGTCCATATCTTTTAATTTATGGCTCAATCCGACTACTTGTCCTGCGAATTTTGAGCTCGGACCCCAAATCCTTGTTTCTTTAATCATGTTTGGATTTTTCAAAACTTTTTTTGCGATGTCTTTCACGGAGGAATCCGAAGGAAGAATCATCGGTTTATCTGACTTGACCTTTCCAGGCTCCTTTGTGAAAACTCTCATTTTATCGAAGCTGTGAAATATCTTTTCTTTTAGATTTTCTAGATTTCCCAGAGATTTTAAATTGACTATGGCGAAATTATACTTTTTTGATTTAAGTGTTGCCTCAAGTTTTCTGTTGTCTGTTGGATTTTTTA
>JAHJUA010000010.1 GCA_018829425.1 Nanobdellota archaeon
GTCGGTGTGAAGTCAGTTGTTATTTATCCTTACGCACATCTTTCAAGTAATTTATCTTCACCAGATGTTGCTTCTGAAGTTTTGGAGAAAGCGGAGAGTGCGCTCGCGAAAAGTTTCAAAGTTGTTCGCGCGCCGTTTGGATATTACAAAGAATTTGAATTGAAAGTTAAAGGTCATCCTCTTAGTGAGTTGTCGAGGAGTTTTGGTCATTCTGAGGGTCCCACCCACCCAACCCAAAAAGCATCTGGAGGCGAAGAAAAATATGATCCTCAACAACTTCTTCGCGAGATTTCAAAATCAAAACTTGACACTTCAAAATTGAAAGATAATGACCACAGAATTGTTGGAAGGCAAATGGATTTGTTCTCTTTTAGCGACGTCGCGCCGGGAATGGTTTTCTGGCATAATAATGGTTTGATTGTTTACAACGAGTTGGTGAATTTTTGGAGAGAGAAACATAAAGGAAATTATCAAGAGATTCGGACGCCGCAGATTATGGATTCAAAGTTGTGGAAAGTTTCTGGGCATTGGGATAAGTATAAAGAAAATAATTTTGTGACTGATTATGAGGGCAGACCGTTTTTAATTAAGCCGATGAATTGTCCGGGGGGAATGTTGGTTTACAAAAGTTCGCCGAAGTCGTACAGAGATTTGCCTTTGCGAGTTGGGGAAATGGGGACGGTGCATAGGCAGGAACTTAGTGGCGTGCTTGCTGGATTGTTCAGAGTTATACAATTTACGCAAGATGATGCGCATATTTTTTGCACTGAAGGCCAAGTTAAAGATGAAATCGCGGGAGTAATCAAACTTGTTCAGGATTTTTATAAAACATTCAAATTGGAATTTGACCACATTGAACTTTCAACTCGGCCAGAGAAAAGAATTGGTTCTGAAAAGCAATGGGATATGGCAGAGAAAATTCTTGAGGAAGTTTTGAAAGAGAGGAAGATAAAGTACAAGATTAACAAAGGCGATGGGGCGTTTTATGGGCCGAAGATTGATTTTCACATTAAGGATTCCTTGGGAAGAACGTGGCAGACGTCGACGATTCAACTTGATTTTGCTTTGCCGGAAAGGTTTGATTTGGAATATGTTGATAAAGATAATAAGAGAAAGCGACCGATAATGTTGCATAGAGTTATTTATGGTGCGGTCGAGAGATTTTTGGGAGTTTTACTTGAGGACACAAATGGTAGATTGCCGACCTGGTTGGCTCCAATTCAAGTTCGTGTTGTTAGTTTCACGGATAGAAATGAAAAGTACGCGAAGAAAGTTGTTTCGTCGCTCGCGAAAGAAATTCCTAATTTGAGAATCGACGCTGATTTGAGGAATACGCCAGTTTCTTCTAAAGTGAAAGAAGCGGAGTTGATGAGAGTTCCATACATAATTGTTGTCGGCGAGCGCGAGGAAAAATCGAACAGCGTCGCGCTTCGAATAAGAGGAGACAAGAAAATAAAAACAGTGAAGCTTGATAAGTTTGTTAAGGATTTGAAAAAAGAGATTTTGGAAAGGAGATAGTTACATTCGCTTCGCTTACGATTTTTTTAAACTCCAGAACAGATTTCATCATGTTCTTCCGTTATTAATCCTGTTAAGGCGGAGAACCTTAACGAAATTTGGTTCGGAGCTAGATAATTGAGCAACTTGTTGCGAGCTAATCTATTCTCAAAAACATAATTAATTTTATTAAGATTTTATAAAAAATAAAAAGGGTTCAAACGGAACGGCGAACCCAACGCCCAGAACAATTTTCTCTCACAAGATATTAATTCTCAGTTGCCAAAGTATTTAAATATTTCTATAAATTTCAATGAAAGCGCCAGGGTGGCGGAACGGTAGACGCGGTCGCCTCAAAAGCGATTTTCTCTCACAAGAAGTGCGGGTTCAAATCCCGTCCCTGGCGCACCCCATTAATTTTATTAACCCTCGTTTTATGAATTTTTATGAACCTGCAGTTTTATTTTGAGAAACTGAATGATTCTGATGCCTTCAAGGAATTTGTTAAAGAGAATTCTGAATCTTACTTTTGTTCTGGTTTTTTTACAATAGATTTTGAAGGGAAGGACAATCAGCGGCATATTGATTATTATGTGCCGGCGAGCAAAAAGATAATTAGTTTTAGATTGGATTCTGACGCTTCTGCCATAGCACAGGAATCGCGGGCGGATGTCGAGGGAGATTTTCCTGCTCCTGAAAAACTAAACTCTGAAATTGATTTTGATTTTGATGAAGTTCAAAAAATTATTCGCGAGGAAGTTGAAAAGCGAAGCGCAGGAACAAAAGTGAATAAAATTCTAATTTCTTTGCAGAAGCGCGAGGGCAAAGATTCGCTCGTTTGCACGGTTTTCGTTAGCCATTTTGGATTGCTGAAAATTAATATTGACTTGAAAGGAAAAGATGGGACGCTGGAAATTGTTTCATTTGAAAAGAAGTCTTTGTTTGATTTGGTTCGAAAAGGGGATTGATTAAAAGAAAACGCCCCGACCGGGATTCGAACCCGGGTCACAACCGTGAAAGGGTTG
Organism: Nanobdellota archaeon; assembly: GCA_018829425.1. Taxonomy (GTDB): domain Archaea; phylum Nanobdellota; class Nanobdellia; order Pacearchaeales; family GW2011-AR1; genus ASMP01. The sequence continues at coordinate 2,523 of JAHJUA010000010.1, forward strand.
CATTCTTGGCCTCTGAACTATCGGGGCTGTAAGGAAACCAAGGTTTCCTTGACACTCAACTTTCCTGATTTTGGAAGCAGAGCTTCTCATAATCAAGTATAATAAAATTGTTAAATCAGTTTTTAAAGATTGACCTAAGGCTATTTCCTACTTTTTCTTCTCTTTTTTACTTTCTTCTTAGA
>JAHJUA010000011.1 GCA_018829425.1 Nanobdellota archaeon
ATTCGAACCCGGGTCACAGCCGTTCTCCAGTCCGCGAACGAACCAGTATCCGCCTTAGAGAAGGCACGAGATATCATCTCATCGACTAATCTCAAGATATTGAGAGGGCTGCATTCTTGGCCTCTGAACTATCGGGGCTTGTTTTCTTTTCCCGATAGTTCCAATCTTTTCGTCCGCACTCAAGGAGGTTGACTGTCAAGGAACCTTGGTTCCTTACACTGGACTATCGGGGCTTATTCCTTTTACAAGAATCTCGTTTAAAAGAATTGTGTTCAACATCTAAACTTAATTAGATAACTTTAAAAACAAATTTCTCCAGAAATGTTTATGATAATGATGATGGTTGCTGGATTCACAAAAACCAGCTGGAGGTTTTTACCATGAAGAGAAGCTCAAGACGTTGGAAAAAAAAGCGACAGATGAGATGGAAGTGGCAAAGAAAACGTCTTAGAAAAGAAAAGCACAAGAGAAAGTTGAAGAGAGCGCGAGCTAAGTAGTAATTCTAATATAGTTTACAGAACGATAATTAATTTAAAGTAAAAGAAAATTATTTTTCTATGAGTGTTCAAGACCGCATCATTTGGCAACCAATTCATCTGCACCAGCCGCATCACGATTTTGACATTCTTCTTGACAGGAAGTTTGCGAGAGAAATGTTTGAAGCAAAATTAATTCCGAGAATGCAAATGCGCATGAACGAGCTTGGTACAGAAATGCTGGATCGTCTCCGATATCACGGCGCATCGCCGTATATTTTTTGGGGCGATACTGCCTTAATAACACAGATAAACCTTGACGCGGGAAGAGGAACTTGGATAGAGATGGAAAGCACATATGGTCAAATCCCTAATTGGTCAGAAAGAAAACCATTAAAATATACAACTCACAACATGGACTCCTCATCAGACACTCTTGGGTTATTAAGTCTGTTCGACATGTGGGTTTATTATTCTTCAGAATTGAAGTAATTCTTAACGTATTTTCCAAGATAATAATCTATAAAAAGTATATTATCAAGAATTTACTATGGAAAGAAGTGAAGTAGGACGGAAAGCATTTGAGGGTGGGATTGAATACAGGGATTGCTTAATCGGTCTTGCTCTGCAGTCAATTCAGAATAAGGTAGGATACATAAAAGAAGTAGAAAAAAGAAATCCCCTTATGGCAGAATCTGCAGCCCATCATGAGGTCAAATGGTTCTATGAAAACCTAACAAGATTAAGGGTGTTAGCCGAAACCTATGATGAAAAAAGAGACCTGCCTGACTTTGATCGCAGTGAAGTAGAATTCTGGGAAAAAATGGGGGAAAACAGATTACTCTATCTTGTTCCCGATGAATTTCAATCTTACAAGAAAAGGAGAGATGAAAAAAGAGCCTCTTTGGAAGATGAGCTATCTGTTTCTCATTAATCCTTCTTATTAAGCACAATAATATATAAAAAGGATTTATTACAAGTAAAAAGATGGGCGAAGATTTTGTTATTAATGGAGAATCTGAGCAAGAAAAAAATGCCCGGCTTGTCCAAGAGTACATGAGATTAAATAAAGAACTTGAAAGTTCTTCAGTTGAGGATCTTGAGAGGGACCTTTCTTCTAGAGTAGTGGTGAGCCCTGATGGATATGGGGAAGTCTCCAGATACAGAAGACTTCTTGAAATAGGAGGTTATCTAAAAAGTTTAACAGGAGAACAATTTGTTGAGATGCTCAGCTATGAAAATTTTCCGCCGACAGGAGAACAAGTAGAGGATTCTGAAGTTTATAGAGGATTAGTAGGAAGATATATTCAACTAGCAGAATCTATTCGCACGCGAATTAGTACATCTGTGTTCCAAGCTCAAGCTTTTCAAAGATTCCAAGCAAGCGGCGTTGATACCTCGGAAATGTAATTCTTCTTATTAATCCCCACAATCTTTATTAACCAAACCCGCCAAATAATTTCATGTCATCTGAAATCTGGACGGAAAAATACAGGCCCACAACCTACAGCGAAATCTTCGGCCAAGAAGACATAGTGAAAAGAATCCAATCACTTACAAATTCTCTTAACATTCCTCACTTGCTTTTCGCAGGACCAGCCGGAACGGGAAAATCGACAATGGCACTCGTAATCGTGAAAGAACTTTTCGGAGACGATTGGAGAGAAAACTATCTGGAACTTAACGCTTCTGATGAACGTGGAATTCAAATCGTAAGAGAAAAAGTAAAAAACTTCGCGCGAACAAAATCTATCGGAAACGTTCCTTTCAAAATAATATTCCTTGACGAAGCAGACGCTTTGACGCCCGAAGCCCAGCAAGCCCTGAGAAGAACCATGGAAAATTATTCTTCCACTTGCAGATTCATGCTTTCATGCAACTATTCTAGCAAAATCATTGACCCAATCCAATCCAGATGTGCGGCATTC
>JAHJUA010000012.1 GCA_018829425.1 Nanobdellota archaeon
ACAGATGAACTAAAAAACTATGATTACATCTTGGATTTGCATTCTTCTTCTAATAATTGCCCTTTATTTGGGATTATAACCCAGCCGAATGAAGAGAAAATTAATTTTGCAAAAAATCTTGGACTTAAAAAAATAGTTTTGATGCCTGATAGTTTTGCTTCCGGAAAATCCTTGATTGATTTTTGCAAATGTGGGATTAGTCTTGAAGTTGGACCGCATGGAAGAAAAGAAAATTCCGATGAAGTAATTGGACTAATAGATAATTTCCTTGGCGAGAATATTTATAGGGAAGATATGATAGTTTTTGAAATTTTTAAGATAATAAAACAGAAATATAAAAACATTAAGATAAAAAATTTTGAAAAAGTTGAAAAGAATCAAATGTTAACTCAGGATGAAACAGGAGTCCAGTTTGCTGAGGAGGAATTTGTTCCTGTTTTGGTGGGCGAGAAAGCTTATCATGGGATCTTGTGTTTAGCTGCGCGAAAGGTAAATTTAAAAGATATGGGGAGTTTACTTAATCATGAAAAAAGTGAGTGAGTTTAAGGTCACGCCGTGGGAAGTTTCGGGGAAAGTTGATTATGATAAGTTAGTGAGGGAGTTTGGTGTTTCCCAAATTGGAGAAAAAATTCAGAAAAAATTTGATAAACTTCATCCTTTGCTGAGGAGAGGTGTTTATTTTTCTCACCGAGATTTTGATAAGTGGTTGGCAGCACAGGAATCTGGAAAAAGAGTTTCAGTTCTAACAGGGAGGGGACCGAGCGAGAAAATGCATCTTGGACATCTTGTTCCGTTTCTCGTGGCTAAGAGTTTGCAAGATGAATTTGGTTGCGATGTTTTTATTCCGATTTCAGATGATGAAAAGTTTTTTGTAAAACCTAATTTGACTTATGAGCAGGCATTAGAATATTCTAAGGATAATATCCTTGATATCATCGCTCTCGGTTTCAAGCCTGGGAAAACTTTTATTTTTCAAGATTTTGTGTATACAAATATTTACAAGTATGCTGCTCAGGTGGCTAAGAGAATGACATATTCGACGGCAAAGGCGGCTTTTGGTTTGAAGCCAGAGAACAATATTGGATGGAGTTTTTACCCTGCAATGCAGGCCGCACACATTTTGTTTCCGCAATTTGAGAAAGGGAAACACATGACGGTTGTTCCTGTGGCGATAGACCAAGACCCTTTTATAAGATTGACGAGGGACATTTCGGATTATTTTGGTTTCGAAAAGCCGGCTGCGCTTCATGCGAAGTTTATTCCTTCTCTTCATGGGGGGGCAAAGATGTCTTCTTCAGGTGAAGGGATTGTCTTTCTGTCTGACACCCCGAAAGAAGTTGAAAAGAAAATAAAGAAGTATGCTTTTTCAGGGGGCAAAGATACTCTTGAAGAACATAGGACGAAAGGCGGCGAACCCGAGAAAGATGTTAGCTTCCAGTATTTGAAAATGTTCTTTGAGCCCGACGATAAGAAACTGGAGAAGATTGAAAAAGATTATCGTTCTGGAAAACTTTTGACTTCTGAGTTGAAGGAATACTTGATTGAAAAGATAAATGCGTTTTTGAAAGAGCATCAAGTGAAGAGGGAAAAAGCGAAGAAGGAAGTTGAAAAGTTTTTGTATAAATAATTTAAGATATAAATCTTAATAAATGGATTTCTTGTGGGGTTTTTATGGCGAAGAGACTTTCAACTATTGTTCGTGAAATTAGGCCTTTGCATGAGGAAATTTTAAATCCTGTTTGCAGGTCCTTGAGAATTGAATTGCCTCCGATTCAGGAGGAAGCTTTTCCAGAGTATATGGACTCTGAGAGATTGAAAAATTCTAGAGCTAGTCGGAGAAGATTCTTGATGGGAGATTTTATGAGGAAGTGACGCGCGGATTTTATGGGGGAGAACTTCGGGATCAAAGATACAAATTTGTTTTTGACGATAGAAAAATTGTTCCTGATGTTTATGACCCCAAAAAGAATATTGCTTATGAAGCGAAGGCGAATCGATCAGGGCACAAACTTGATTTAAGCGAAACTCAATTCAGAGGTTATCAGCATGGCCAGTTCCTTGACCCGGAGATGGAAATTTTTTATTCAATTTTTAGACATAATCTTCCTGGGATTGGTACTGAAGAAAGGTCAGATGAAGAAGTCATAAGCGGACTTTTGACGAGCACGGCCTTTTCTGTTCTTGTTCATTTAAGTGTTCTTGACGAGATGGTAAAAAGAAAACGAGGTTCAATGGTGCATTCCTATTCGAATGGTTTGACAGAGTGGGATGATTGTCTTTGTGTGGGCTCTCCGACGGTTAATCGACTTTTTTCAGAACCAGAATCAGTTTTAGAAGAACTTGATTTGGACCTTTGTGATTATTCTATAACAAGGTGGCTTTCTCCTTTTAAGTTTAGAGTCAATGGAACGAGATTAACTTCGGCGTTCGGTTCGGAAGATAAACCTTCGTCGGCTTTTCCAGTTGTTCAAATAAGGCACAATAATCATGATTGTTGGGTCAAAGATTTTGTTGATGGCTATGAAGTGGGAATAGAAAAGGAATCTTTACAAGGAGATATTACTGAGTTGCCGCTTTTTGCCCTTAAAAGAGAAGAGCCTAAAGAGGAGCCTTTAGAACCCGTTGAAGATATAGTTCCGTTTTGATTAATTTTAAAAACTTCTCTTTTCTATGTTGTTTATGAAACTTCTTACATTGCACGTTGATTACATTAATTTCAAGCCGTTGAAGAAAGCGCTGAAGAGCATCGCGGATTTGTCGGAGACTGAAATGAAAGGCGGCAGCGTGAAGGAAGCGCTTGTTGTTATGGTTGCCGTCGAGAAAGGCGACAGTGTTGGAGATTCTGTTAAAGAACTTGTTAGCAACGTTAAAGATATCGCGAAGCAGGTCGGTGCGAAGTCAGTTGTCCTTTATCCTTACGCGCATCTTTCAAATAATCTTTCTGCGCCAAATGTTGCTTCTGAAGTTTTGGAGAAAGCGGAGAGTGCGCTCACGAAAAGTTTCAAAGTTGTTCGCGCGCCGTTTGGATATTACAAAGAATTTGAATTGAAAGTTAAAGGTCATCCGCTTAGCGAGTTGTCGAGGAGTTTTGGTCATTCTGAGGGTCCCACCCCCCCAACCCAAAAGGTTTCTGGAAGTAATG
>JAHJUA010000013.1 GCA_018829425.1 Nanobdellota archaeon
AAAATGAGACGTTTGGAATGTAGACTCCCTGCACAAATATTAGCAAATACTATGCAATGCACAAATAAGCGTAGAATTAGTGCAGATAGTAAGAGACACAATCTCATAGTGATACACAAGTTTACATAACACTGGTGGTCGCGCTCCACACGGGCGCCCGGATCCGTGCGATTATTAAATTGTAGACAACATTATTATCGTCTCATAATGACACATTAAATTATACGATTAAACATTAAAATCAAAACTATCTCAAAGTGATACATATACAATAAAACATACACTTGTGTTTAATGTAATAGACAGTCATAAATGAGATAATGTGATTACACTGAATAAATACAATTTATCACCTGGCACAACATTTGTATCTAATATAACAGATAAAAGGAGTACAAAATGGAAGAGAGAATGGAAAAAATCCTCAAATTAATTGAGGAATTCAATGAAGATTATAGCATTGACCGAGAAAACTATAATCCTAATGAAGTTAGATGCCATATTTCCGGAAAAGTTGAGGGATACTCCGGAAATGGGTATCCGGACGAAAATCCGGAAAAAAATCAGTTTGAAATTTCATTCTGATTGAAGAGCTGAGCAACTCTCTAAACTGCTCATTTAATCGAACTAGTGTAGAATGAAACTAAACTTAAATATAGAAAAAACAAAAAGGATTTGGGGGCAAGTTTTAGATAGCTGCAAATTTGCCACTAAGGTTGTTTGTGAAATAGATAAACACGGGCAGCAATACGAAACCCGTTATTTATTTCAGGGTTGCAGAAACGGAATTGATGCAACTTTTAATTTTCACAAAAATGGGACTAAAATTCAAAAAATTTTAGTCCGATATAATCTAAATGGAAATCCGATTCTTGAAAAAACAGAATATGGATATGAAGAAAAAACAGAATGGATAACAATAAAATGCGATTTTTCAAAAAAATAATATTATTTGCCAGCCTGGTATGGCGGAGGTGGTATCACTACCGAATTGATGTAAGAACCGCCTGGCAAGTCGCAGGGATATTTTTTAATCGAACTAATTTAGAATAATAAAAAACAAAAGGAGAACGAAAAATGGAATTCAAAACAGCAAAACAAAATGAACAAAGATTTCTTAACTACAATTACAAAGATTGTAATGGTAGGGACGAAACAATTAACCGTGCTTATTTTTATGCAACGGAAAACTTAGAAGCGCCAGACGAAATTAACATTGATGTTGGTTATGATGGACAGGATATTGTCCGCATCACTGCAATATTGCCTAACGATTTAGGGTACGATTTCACTGAGGAGGAAATAAAAGAAGCGCTCTACAGTGAAGAAGGTGACGGTTTTGAGGACGAAAAATCTTAACAAAAATAAAAGGATTAAAAAAATGAAAATGAAAAAATGTTTGAGTTGCGGGAGTATCATACCTTCGGCAAATAAATCATGCAGTTGCGGAAACTGCGAGGGAATATATTATTCTCACTTTTCTCCAATTGCGACAACTAAGTCGGAGCTTGAAGAAAAACAAATTATAGAAGACTATGACAGAAGAATCAACGAAGCGGAGGATAAATGGACAAAAGATTTTCTTGAAAGAGCAAAAGAGTATTTTATCCTGCGGGATATGCCAATATAAATATCAATTAATCGAACTAGTGTAGAATGAAACTAATTTTTAATAAAAAAAAGGAGTACAAAATGATTGACAATTTATTTCTAAATATCTCCGATGAGGAGATAAAAAAATTGGAAAACGAAATCCACTCTGGGGTAATGGTGGAGGGATACCCTAAAACAAGAGTAACCATTTATCTCAAAAATGATGTTGTTTATCCTCCATCATTTTTGATGGAGTACCCAATTCTATTTGGATGGAGCTCCCGTCCATTTTTACCTACGAAATTAACCTCGCAAAAGTTGCGGGTGTTGATGTTATTAGACCCAACTTTGTCTAATAATCCCTCATTACTTGAGGGTTATCAAAGGATATATCGAAATGCCGTAGAGGCAGATTACCATCACGCTCCGACTAGAGCAGAATAATTTTCAAGGTTTGCGGTCAACCTTAAAACCGCATAATCGAACTAGTGTAGAATGAATTTAATAAACAAAATAAAAAGGTGTAAAAAATGAAACATTTTATAAGAAAGGGAATCGACGAGATTTCCAAAACATATAAAGAAAATTATGCTTATGGAGACATCGTCGCTGAAATTACTTTCAGCAATTTTTCTTGCGAATCAGAGGAGTGGCAAGAAATTGACGAATCAAAAATCCCAGCGACGGTCTGGGAACAGTTTTATGAGGTATAAA
>JAHJUA010000111.1 GCA_018829425.1 Nanobdellota archaeon
CTTTATAAACTCAGGATATTTTTATCTTTTAAACTTTGTGGTCCACCCTAAAGTAATAAAATAAGTCTCTGATTTTGTTAAAAATGTCATCAATAAAAAAATGCCCCGAATGCGACAGTATTCATCTTAATTACGATCCTCATTTAGGAGAAATTATCTGCAATGATTGTGGTCTTGTTATAGAAGAAAAGATGGTTGACTCTGGAATTGATCTTTCTGGAAAGTTTGACAAAGGAGAAAAGAAAGGTCGTGGTGGAGCGCCAACAAGCATTCAAAAATTTGACAAAGGTCTAACAACAAACGTGGGAGAAATCTCAGACATATACCGACTTGAGCCAAAGCAAACAAGAAAATTTCTCAGATTAAAAAAATGGCAAGAAAGAGTTTCAACTTCTATTGAAAGAAATTTAAGATTGGCAATGGCCGAACTTAGAGTCACAGCTTCCTACTTGAATCTTCCAAATGTGGTAAAAGATGAAGCCGCAAGAATTTACAATTACGTTCTCCAACGAGGTTTGGTTCGAGGTCGTTCTATGGAGTCTGTAATCGCCGCGTGCCTTTACGCTGCCTGCAGAAGTTACAACATTCCAAGAACCCTTGACGAAATGGCAACAGCGTCCGACGTTGAAAGAAAAGAAATAGGAAGAACTTACAGATTCATAATTAGAAAACTTGGAATAAAAGTAAATCAAAGTTCTCCGAAAGATTACATCTCGAGATTCTCTTCTGTTCTGAAGCTTTCACCAAAAACTCAAAACGACGCGCTGAAAGTTTTGAAGCGTGCGGAAGAAGTTGAATTAACTTCCGGTCGTGGACCAGCAGGAATCGCAGCTGCAGCATTGTATGTTGCCGCGCTAATGAACGACGAAAAGAAAACGCAAAGAGAAGTCGCAGACATCGCAGGAATAACTGAAGTTACAATAAGAAACAGATACAAGGAACTCATAGAACGTTTGAACTTGGAAGAAAAAATCAAACAGAAAGAAGCCGATGCGAGAACTAAGAAATAATTTTGATAATATTACTTTACAGCCTGCATCATCTTCAATGATGGCAAAATGCAAATTCTAGAAGAATTTATATACTAAAATTGGATTAAACACTTATGATATGGGACTTAAGCGGAGTTGGAAAATTTTTATGGATTATTTTGATATCCTCATTAGTTATTTCTATCTATGTGTCTATAAAACTCAAAGGTATTATAAATTCACGACTTCAGAACAATCGATACCGACTTCCAGTAATGATCACATACTTCATCGTTTCCATTTCACTTTTGACTTCCATTCTTTACGTTTTGTTGTTTTTCTTGATTGGAACGTTGATTACATAACCAAAGATATAGCAGATGCGAGAACTAAGAAATAATTCAAGCTGATTGTTCTACTTCATTTTAACAACACCAAAACTATTTTTCAATTCCTCAGCTTTCCTCAAACATAACTCCAAACATTGTTGCCTAACATCTTCCAAGGGCAAATCGTCAAGGATGATAACTTCTCCGTGAATCTGTACATAAGGAGTCCCCTCCATATTGGCATACCCTTGAAAAACTAGATAGTGATCAGATATTCTCTCAAAGTGAAAGCTTTTGTGATCCCTCACTGTAAGAGGTTCATCTTTTCCGAGAAGAGATCTTTCGTAAGCCGCAGTACTGGAAGAATCAGAAGAACTAAATCTCCGATAATTAAGTTGAAAACCATTACTCAATCTTTCAACAGTCATATTGTTCCCTAAATCCATATGAATTTCTCTTGGCATAATATTAATTTGGATAAATTATTTATAATTATTTGTATACCATAGGATATAGTAAAGAAATTTTTAAAAAATAAATAATTCTGGCAGATAACATAGAACCTCTCGTGATTTTACCTGTTTATCATTAGTATCAATCCGTGAGCGAAGCGAACGCAAATCTTATTAATCACCAAATTCCTCTCATTCTCAAGCGGGAGTGCCGGAGTGGTCAAACGGGCTGGATTTAGGCTCCAGTAGCTTAGTGCTTACGCAGGTTCGAATCCTGTCTCCCGCATAAGATTAACCACAAATTTCGGAGAACAAACTCTTCAAAGTATTAACGCTGTTTGGATCCAAAACATTCTCAACATAATTAGGATCACCCCTAATCACTGTCTTCCCGTCTTTTACATAAGTACACCCATCATTCCACCCATTATAATTCCTTAAAGCCCGTTCCCACCCCTCATAAGATACGGAAACAAAATCAGTTCCATCATTCCAGAGAGTATTTCCAGGACTCTGTTTAGAACAAGAGTAAGACTTTGATTCAGAATTATATCCTTTAGTTAAAATAGCAACTCCAGTATTCGCATTATCTACAAATCCAGATCTTACCCCATGATGATCCTTATTAACCTGCATAACGCCTAAACTCTTTCCCTCATCTCCATACAAAATAGTGCCCACATTTCCGTCACAGTAAAGTGGGTTTCCATTTTCCATGAATCTAGTTCCTATTTCAAGACCGCAATGCTGAATTTTACTTTCTTGGTAAGCAACTGCTAAAACCAAACATTCAAAGTTAGGTAAACCTGTATCTCTTTTTATCACTTCGTCAGCCAAAGCATCGGCCAAAGCAGGAACTGACTTAATTTGAACGGCCTTAAAGGAACTCGCAATTTTAACAATCTCCGCCCCTAAAATTTTCTGACAATCTTCTTGCGTTTCGCAAGAACCGACAGAAACAGAAGTTGGAGATGTTGTTCCACTCGCTGCGCTTGAAGTCGAACTAGGGACCACAAGAGGATTCTTAGAATCTAATGAAAAGATTAGCGCAGTGCCGTCCCCTAAATTTTTACCAAAGAGCGCTCGAGCCAAATCTATGCTATCTGAAGAAGAAACATTTTTCCAAGAGGCTTCATCAAGAGCATAATCCCATTGCCATTTATTATCCGATTGCCATTTATCCGGATCAGGTTCAGTATCGTAATTATCCCAAAGACTAAACTGAAAAAAGATTGGGACCAATTGAGGAGGAACAACTGCAGAACCAGTAACCTGAAGCTGAAATTTTCCGTCATCGTAAAGAGTAACACTTTCTGTAGAAATTTCAGGATTACCAAACCACCCTCCTTCATCATTATTCCTCACTCGAACAAATAATGCAATCACTCCGTTAAGATAATCATAGGAATCTATATTTTTTATGAATTCAGTATTCTTTGATTTCAGTTTCAATCCAGGAGTAACCCTTATCGTTGGCGAAAGATCACTATAAGTATAAAACGCTTTTTTGTCCAGTGACCACGTCCATTTGTTTTCTCCATTTATATCAGAGAACATAAAATAAGGATCTTGGGAACCAATAATTGCATTTCCATCCCTAAACTGAATAACAGGATAATTATTCCCCCCCTCTTTAATTACTTCGGCTCTTGCTTCGGCTGCTTCTTGTGCCGCTTGAATCCTTTTTGCAGAATTTGTTGCCCCTGTTTCTCCAGAATCTATTTTATTTATTGCAGCTACGGCCTCCACTTCAGCCCCATCTCCCCCCGCACTATCACCACTCGGGGCCGCCGCAGCTTTATCATCCGTCTTCACCATCGCCGCGAAAGCCGTCGAAACCAAACTTCCATAAGCATCCCCTCTCAACAAAGTCAAAAATCCTTTCTTGTTCTTTTCAAAGACATTCGGAAAAATCTCATTCACCAAATTTATTTGCTTCAATGCATCTTCTTGCACCATAATTTCTTGCGTGTGAGCAGAGAAATCTTCGTCACTCAAGAAACCTCTTTCTTTCTTTAGTGTTTCAAGGAAACTACTTGTCGTGCTCTCCGTAACTGAATCTGCAGTGCCGGTATTTTTTATCGCGGTTTTAATGCTCTTGGTGTCAAGCCAACAACCGATGTTCGTCGTGTCACAATAACCTACTGGAACCCATCGAGGGTTTTTTTCAGGTTCTTCATCTGTTGCAGAACCGGGGTTACCCGTTGAGCAAATCCTCGTTATTCCCATGTTGTAAATTTCAGGATTCAAAGCACTCGTTGCCCCCGCTTGCAAATTAGGATTAATAAGTCCCAGCATATTCGGCGTTCCCGAAACGCAATTCCCCGAGGATGTGATATCTGTCCTTGCTGCCTCGCTCGCTGCATACTGGTCTGCGATGTAAGTTACTGCATAATCCGTCGAAACTTGCTTGAACCCACATTCTTCCTGATTATTAACCGAGATGCACAACTGCGTGTAACCCGACGGCGCAATGAAATCAATACTCTCCGAAGCATAATTCTCCGCGGCGATGAAGTCAGAAGCGACCACTCTTCTCGAGCTCGTGTCCTGGAAGAATGCCTGGCTCGTTCCCTTCATATAGACTTGGTAAGAAGCAGGGGTGTCGCCCGCATAAATGTGGTAGAACACTTTGTACTGCGAAGTTGGCGGCACCGTCGCTGTTGTGTAAGGAATCTCGTCAAATCTTCCGTAAAACTGAGTGGGAACCCGCGGCTTTGTTATGGAATCAAGCAAGCTTCCTCCATCAGGCGCGCGGAGCGAAATCCAATTTTGACAAAAGGCAGTTCCTACTCCGGCGGTCGATCTCGCCTTGAACGCCTGATAAGATTGCACCGCATAATTTTGTGTGAAGTAATTAGCAGAGTCTTTCGCTGCTTGCCATGCCTGCTGCATCCCCAAATACTCGCCGCCGCCGCGCGCTGAATCCTTCCCCAAAACTTTTCCAACGAGAGTAGGTCCGACTGCATTCGCAATAGGCAATCCCTGGTCCCACAAGAATTGGCACATATAAACCGAATGCAATTCATCGCAAATTCCAATCTGCTGTCCAGTCTCCAAACTATTCTGAAGACAGCTTTGATAATTATCTAAAACGCTTATGTAAGAATCAAGCCCCGCATGAATTCCTGACAAACAAACAGGAACTTTTACTTCCGGCCAGTTTGGAAGGCAAAGCGCGATGCTCCCTAAGACTCCTGACTGGACAACATCTGCAACATGATAGTTCCCTCCTAAATCACAACGGGAAGTCGGACAAATAACCGGGTCGCAAACATTGAAAAGCAAATTGCAATCCACGGGAGACATAAAATCTTGGCACTGAATATCCGGAACTCCGATAGCAGGCGGACCGACTTCTATCGCCGGCTGTGAGCCGGAAGGGGGAGTTATTCTTACGTTCTCTACACCTGCTGTGTGAGCATCTGATGCTTCCGCGATTGCACGAACTGCTATTGAAGCAAGCCGCGCTCCTTCTCCTTCCTTTGTGTCAAGCCCAGTAATCGCGCCATACGGCGCATTAATTGAAGTGTCTATCATCACACAGGTGTCGTCACTTGTTCCGTAGAAAGACGGCTCTTGTTTTTGATTAGGACCAATATTGCAAAGCCAGTAACTTGAAATTCTTCCGGAAGCTTCGTATGCTTTTCTTGAACTTCCGATAGGCAGCGTCGGTTTAACCGCAGCGTACCAACCATGCTGGAGGTCAAATGGGACAATCGCAGGGAAACCCGCATAATTTCCACTTTCGAAATATTGAATTCTTGCTGTTCCCGTCGGATAAGGATTGTTGTAAGTGCTGCTGTCATAAGAGTTAAAAACAAATCTGCTTAAAATTTCTTTCGCGCCCTCAATTGTTTTAGCATCTGTGGGGGCAGAATTCACGGTTCTCGTTGTATCTTGAGTTGCAACAAGGTTCCTTTTTTCGTCATAAACACTAATAACCTGATAATTCGAACCAACAACTTTAAGCTCAACATAATACTGAATGTTCCCATAAAGAATTCCTTGGAGAGGAACATCTTTAAGAATATCTCCAACAGCGGCAGTCGTCTTTCCTCCAGTGTACTCTGCTTTTATCGAATTAGCAACAGCATAAGCTCCGACACCGATGCTTTCAAGTCCAGGTATTGCCGTCGCCTGATTCTGGAAATTCCTTGCAGCAACATTCTTTTCAACCTTAACCCAAATATCGTTCAATGTAGATTCAACTTTCCCCCTTGCAATGCTGCTCACGACGCTGTCTTCCGATTTCAAAAGTTGCGCGTTAAGTTCCAAGTCTCTTGCTTGAGTAAGGAAAGTCGTGTTGGAACTAATTTGGTCGACGATGTCTAAAACAAAAACATCTTTATTTCCAACTTTTATTGTAGATATTCCTGCCCCACTTAAGCTGCTCTGCAATTTACCCTTGTAATCATAATCTTTATCATCAACATATTTTTTTAGTAGTGCAGTTGTATCAACGCTGCTTTCTCCTAAAATCTTTGTTGTAAGAATGTTCTCTTGAAGATTCTTCATATTTTTATCTTGCGCCTTCACAACATCCGCATACGCCTTCACAGAATTTTCAATAGCATCATTTTTCGCCAACAGACATGCTTCCTTTGACTTGCCAAAATTCTCCGAACCAGA
>JAHJUA010000112.1 GCA_018829425.1 Nanobdellota archaeon
AAACTGGTTAATGGTCTTCCAATTCAATTAGCATCTGTATCTTCTCAGGGTGGAGCTACTCTCGATTCGGGGAATAGTCTTTATAGTATCTCAAGAGATTCTGTTGGAAATTTGCCTGATTCCATTCTTGTCCAGTTTTACAATTATTCTTCTTCATGGATACAACAGATTAACTATAGCGTTGGGATAATATCTTTGACGAATGATTCTATAACCTTGGATGTTTCTTGTGGAGATGAAAAGTTTCTTGAAGACTTACCCTCTCTAACGTGTACTGATAGCGATATTGGATTAAATTATGTTCTTAAGGGTACTGTGTCTACAAATGATAATCCCTATGGCGTGGGAAGATCTGCCTATCCAATTAATAAATTTAATGACTTTTGTGGTGACCAGGTGGGAGGCATTTCATCTGATCTTGTGGAATATTATTGTAATGAAAAGAATCAGGTGGAATCTGAAATTTACAGTTGTCCTAATGGCTGTTTTGATGGAGCATGTGTTAGTGGAGGAGGGAGTGGAAATGTGAGTATTCCTTCAACACAAAATTTTTCTACGAATTGTTCTTTGGAAATGTTGAGTACTAAAAGTTGTATTCATGATGGTGTGAATTACAAGGTTAGCAGGAAGACTGGATGTGATCTTAAGATAGAATATACTGGGGTCCAGGAAGATCTTGAGTTGCTTCATTTATCTAAATGGACTTTGGGGAATGGAGTTACTGTAATGGCAAGCAGGGATGTTTCATATAGTTGTAGCAATGCTGATTTAATGCTAGTTTTTGAGGGAAAAGGGGAGAATAATGTTACCTGCGAAAACTCGTGTGTTCTCGACGGAGAGTGTGTCCCTATTGGATATCGGACGGATGATGAATTTTGTGACCTTGGTTATGTATTCAATCCCCAAAGGTTGAAGGCAGAGAAGTGTTTGAATAATTTTGAGTGTGATAGTAATTATTGTGCTTCTGGAGAGTGTGTTAGCGCGGGGATGATGCGAAGAATTATTGAATGGCTTAAGAGAGTTTTCTAGAGCTGATTAAAAATTTAAAAACATCTTTTTCTCTTTGGATTTATGTTTATTGTTAAAGTTCCTGGGATTAATGGGCTTGGGAAAACCAAGGGATGCGAAGGCGCGGGGAATGCTGTGCTTGATGCTTTGAAGGATATTTATAGCAATGAGCGAGGGGTTCCTGTAGATGCTCGTTTGCTTGATTTGGAGGAGATACACCTGGATAATTCTGATTTAAAGCTAAGCGGGGAGTTAATTTATAAGAACTCTCTGGAGGCCTTTGAGACGAAGCCACGGACCGTTTTCATCGGAGGGGACCATTCCGTTAGTTATCCTTTGACGAATGCGTTTTTGGATTATTGCAATAATGAAGGGAAGAAGCCGTGTCTCATTGTTTTTGATGCGCATCCAGATTGTATGGCTACTTTTAGGTCTGGGAAAGAAGGTTCCCGCCCTACTCGCGACCTCTCACGAGAGATTGATGAATCTAATTTGTCTCTACCACGAAATCGCTCGCCCACCCTGGCAGGAAATGGGGGGATGACGCCGACGCACGAGGAGTGGCTTAGGGCTTTGATTGAACGAGGATTTCCTGCAGAGAGCATCTTTTTAGTTGGCGCTAGGAATTCGGATCCTTCTGAGCTGGCTTTCTTGAAGGAGAAGGGTGTTAAGGTTATGAGCGTGAATCAAATCCTTGAAAATCTTGACGATTCTGCAGACATTCTTTTGGAATTTACTAATGGAAAAGAAGTTTATATCTCAATTGATATTGATTGCATTGACCCCGCATTTGCACCTGCGACAGGTTATTGCGAGCCAGGGGGTTTGACGAGCAGACAGTTTTTGTATATTCTTCAACGGCTGAATCGCGCGAAAGGTCTGAAGGCATTTGATATTGTTGAAATAAATCCTACTTTATCCGGAGCAGAATTAACAGTCAAACTTGGTGCTAAAATTTTAAGTGAGCTGATATAAATTTATAAAGAATTTGCTCTTAATTTTTTAGAGGTGCGATATGAATAATAAACTGAAACTTCTGATTCTTTCTGATATTTTAATTATTAGTAGTTTTGGATTGATAGCGCCAATTTTTGCAATTTTTATAGATGGGGGCATTGAAGGGGGGAGCCTTGTTTCTGCGGGTTTAGCGACGACGATTTTTCTCGTTGTGAAATCTTCAGCACAGCTTCCGTTGTCTAAATATCTTATAGATAAAGAAAAACATAAAACTCGTTTGTTAGTTCTTGGAACTTTTTTA
>JAHJUA010000113.1 GCA_018829425.1 Nanobdellota archaeon
ATTGAAAAGCAGAATATTAAATGAAGAGATGAGAATTATATGAGGGAAGTAAAATTATACTTGGAAGATATTATTGAGTGTATTGATTTAATCAATGAATATATCTTAAATAAGAGAAAATCTGATTTACTTGAGGATAAGAAACTGCAAGATGCAATTGTTCGAAGGATAGAAATTATCGGTGAAGCGGCAAAAAATATCCCCGAGAATTTAAGGAAGAAATATCCGGAAGTGGAATGGAAAAGGATAGCGGGGACCAGGGATATAATCACTCACGCTTATTTTGGAATTGATGATAAAACTGTTTGGGATATCGTCAAAAAAGATTTGCCTGATTTGAAAAAGAAAATTGAGATTATATTGGCAAAATATCAGGACGAAAAATGAAAATAAAAGAAATTCATGCAGGCGTGAAAATAGCAAAAAATTATAATTCGTATCAGGCGAGCTTGGTTGCTGAGCTTGACGACGACGAAAATCCGGAAACAAAGGGCAAGGAACTGATGAAAAACGCGCTTGCGATAGTCAATGAGGAACTTGAATCTTTCCCAAAAAATGAGCGCGAAGTAGGCGCTGCGTGGGAGTCCAAAAAATCAAAGAATGCGCTAAGCGTTAAGCATTCAGATAAGGATGAGTGGGAGGACGTGAACATCGACGATTTGGAAGCAACTGAAGACGGCTATCTCCAAAGAAAAAATAATCGAACTCTTACTTTTAGAAAAATTCCAAAGGCAAGAAGAAAAAATGACAAGATGCCTTTATACAGGATTTATGAATCTGGGGAGGGGACTAATGCTTGAAAAATTATTTACTTCTAAAAACAGAGTAAAGCTATTGCAATTTTTTATAGTTGAACTTAAATCGGGGGGAACAAGAGAAATTTCCAGCAAGGCAAAAATTCCTGTCAGCGCTGTTTCGGGAGAACTAAAAAAACTTTTGGATGCGGGCATAATAAAAAAAGAAAGAAATGTTTATTCACTTAATGAAAAAAGCAATATCTTGCCAGAGTTGAGGGGTTTGTTGCTTAAGACAGATTCGCTTGCTTATCCGCTGAAGAAGGCACTTAACGAGGGTAAAATTGAATTCGCGTTCGTCTTCGGAAGTTTTGCTTCGGGAAAATACTGTCCTGAGAGCGACGTGGATTTAATGATTATCGGCGAAACGAGTTTGGAAAAAGTTTATAATCTTCTGAGACCTGTTGAGAAGGAAGTTGGGAGAGATATTAACCCTGTTGTTTGGACACGAGGGGCTTTGACAAGTAAGAAAAATACGGGCTTTGTCAGGGATGTTTTCAGCAAAATAATAATAATGTTAAAAGGGGATGAAAATGAACTTAGAAAAATTGTTAAGTGACGGGAAGATTGAAAAAACAGAGAAGACAGAATTTGATTTTAGCAGGATTGAAAATGACTTGAAAGCTGCTCAAGATGCTCTAAATTCTGGAAATTTTGAGTGGGCGATGTCCATAGCATACAATGCGGTTTTGAGGAGTGGCATTTATCTTATGAATTTCTTAGGGTATCGTGCAGTTGGAAAAGAGCACCATAAAAATACTTTCCTTTTTTTAGGAGAATGTGATTTGAATAAATCTTTTGTGGAATATTTTGACAAAGTGAGAGTAAGGCGGAACAATTTTATTTACAGAAGCGAGGTTGAAACTTCAGAGGAAGAAGCTAAGGAAATTGTTGAGAAAGCGAAGGAGTTTGTTCAGGAAATTAGAGCGTTTGTTCCGAAAATTAGAACAGAGGGGGATGAAAAGTAGTATGAGAAGAGGATTGATTTTAGCGAGGACAGTTTTATTTGCGGTTTTTGTTTTAGCTGTTATGCTCGCAACGCCGACTGTCTCAGCAACGGCGAAAAATTTTGAAATAAACAGTTCTGCAGGAAGTTTGTTCTTCGTTAACGGCACGACGGGAAACGTTGGAATCGGCACTACGAGCCCAGAGGCGAAGTTGGAAATAGGTGGCGAAAAATGAAAAAAGAGAAGAACAAAACGCATATAGCAATATTTAATGGAAAATCAATAAGAAGAAAACTTGTTAGTGATAAATGGTTTTTTTCTGTTGTGGATATTGTAGGAATTTTAGCGGATAGTGAAGATCCCCGGAATTATTGGAAAGTTTTAAAACATAGACTAAACAAAGAGGGAAGTGAGTTGGTTACATTTTGTAACCGACTGAAATTAAAATCGGGAGATGGTAAAGAATATGAAATTAATACAATCTCAGGAACAGCACTAAAGGTACAAGGAGGAAATGTTACTGTTGATTTATCTTAGTTATAGATACTAAAAAAGTATGATGAAATACCAAAAAAGTATGATGAAAATGATGGAAACTTTGCTTAAGGATAAAAATAAGGAAGTTACAATTGAGAGGCTGATAAAAGATTCTTCTACTGGCAGAAGTTCTTCGTTTGATGCAATAAAATGGCTTGATGAAAAAGGATTTATTGAAATTAAATCAGAAGGGAATCAGAAAAGAATTAAATTGAAATTAGACAATCCTGCGCTTCAATTTAAGTATTATCTGGATTCATTGGATTTCAAGAGTTTGGAGCCTTTAGTTAAACTTGTTGTTAGTATTTTTATTTATAATATCTCAGACAAAAAGAGCATTAAATTTGTAGTTTTATTTGGGAGTGTTTTGAAGAAGGGCAAATATAATGATATTGATTTGATTTTACTTGGAGATAAATTAAATTTAAATAGCCTAAAGTCTCTTA
>JAHJUA010000014.1 GCA_018829425.1 Nanobdellota archaeon
AGGTGTCCGGTGAAGTTCTTTCAAGAAGGCTTGGAAAAGAAGGGATTATTAAGACCGACGGCTCTCCTTAATTTTATATCCTTTCCACAATTTCAATTTCCTTTCGGTGATTTTTTCCATATTTATTTCATCGATAGTTCTCGCTAGGGTTCTTCCTTTTCTTGTTTTGAAGTTCCTAAATTTTTTCTGCATTAATTTTAAAAAATCAAAATAATCCTTTGTATCTCCTCTATTGAAACCGTAGTATTTACGTATGTAATTATCCCACATAACAAAAAGTTTGGGATTTTTTAGGTGCATAAGTTTTGGAGCACCGGTTATTTTGATACCGCCTATAGCGGATAAAGAAGAATAAATTGTCTTTATTTCTTTTTCATAGTTATCTAAGTTAACCTTCTTAAAATCCAAACCCTTTAGCTTCTGATATATTGGTTCAATCTTCTTAAGCGTTTTCTTAAACTTTCCTAGATTAAAAGTAGTCATTACATACCTAAAAGCGGCAAAATTCCAGGTAGATAGAATTAGAATATAAGCCTCAATCTCCAAATTTTTCTTTATTAAATTGAGGTAAATGGGGTAAATCTCGGTTCTTAGTTGATCAGAGGATCCTTTGTTCATAAAAAACTGCCCGGTGGACAATTAGTTCAATCTTATCCCAAATTTCTCAAAGGTTAAATTTTTACTTTGAAAGGATAATTTGTTATATTTTGATCGTGGATTTTGAAAAAACATTTAAACAAATTAGAGATCTAGGATTTGGTATTGTATAACATGACAAGAGTTAATAATGATTTTCACCCACACGGTTCTGATTTATCAGTGAGAGAAATAAAAGATTTATTTAAATATCATTTTGATGGAGTCAATCTGCAATATCTAACGGGAACAAAAATTAAGGATATTGAAATAATAGGAAGCAGGGTATGGGGACAACCAAAACCCTTTTCCGATTTAGATATTCTAGTTCGTTATGAGGGTAGAGCGAATCCCCAAGATTTGAAAGATTTATTTGCTATGTCTAATAACCGCTTAGACATAGGTGGCCTAGAAACAGACATAACTTTCACCAAAGATCCAATTGAGAAATGGCTCAATGACAGTGTTAATAATCTTAAGTAAGGCGATATCGGCCGCGTTTAGTAAATTCAAGATATTCTTTGTCGCGCAGAACTTGTAATTGCTGGCGAATTTTATCTTTGATATGCTTGTTTCCAGGATGTTTTTTGCTCAAAAAATTTTCAGAAACATAAATTTCGTCGAGAGTAAATTCTTTGCTTTCTAATTTTTCAACACAATTCATAATATCCAAAAGCCAACCCTTTGCGCTTATTCTTTTTTCCTCTCTTAAAAAAAGAGTTTTTTGCCAATTTGCTATGACATTTTCTTTAGAGTCAATTTGGCGATTTTTTACAAAAAAGATTTTTCCAGTTTGCGGAATGCTTTGTAGTAAAATATTGCAACCAACCCAACCAGCGCGCCTTGCTGTTTGAGATAAAGCCTTTCGTTCTTCGATAATATTTGGTATAAAAAAGTGTTTTGGGATAACGAGAAAATTCAGAACAGAAAAATTGTGTAAATCATAATTTAGTAGAAAAAGTTCGGATTATTTGTGCTTTGTAATCTCTCAATCATCGTCCGATAAGCACCATCAACAATCTTCGCGCCGATTGTATTTTGTCTGCTTTTCAATTCGTAGTCCTCGCTGCAATTATTACAATAAAAATCTGCAACGGGTTTATTATTTTCATACCTATCTAAATTGGGGCGACCGCAATTTGGACAAAACACTGATTTGTTAACCCAATGTTCAGTTAAAACGCGTACTTTTTGCGATGTACTTTTATATCCCTCAATTAATTTTGTATCAAAAGCTAATTGCATATTTTGTGTCAATAGTCAGTTTATCACCACTGGCTTTAACTTAACAGAATTTTGGGGAGAAGGTTTTGGGGAAAGTTAACTTCCGATTAACCCACCTGCGTAAAAGAGATAGTAAACTTTTTTATGCCGACTTGGAAATCCGGAGTGCAGAGGTACTTGAAGTTTTCTTTTTTCCATTCGGTTGTATTTTACTCGACCGGGTCAATAAAGACAGGGGGAAGGTCGTGCTCGGCTCTTATCGCATTGCAGTCGAAGTTTCCAAAGACGAAATTCCTGGCGGCGTGTTCCCTTTCGTCGTGCTTGATACAATTTCCGTCTTGCCGTCTGTTGGGACAACCGTCGTTTATTGAAACTATAACAAACCCGCTGTTTCCTAAATGTTTCCTTCTAAGTCTG
This sequence comes from Nanobdellota archaeon, assembly GCA_018829425.1. Taxonomy (GTDB): domain Archaea; phylum Nanobdellota; class Nanobdellia; order Pacearchaeales; family GW2011-AR1; genus ASMP01. Next base: position 2,278 of record JAHJUA010000014.1, read on the forward strand.
GAAAAGAGAACGCCTAGCTTTTTGCCTTTCGCTTCTGCTATTTCTCCAAGTGTTTCTACTCTTTGGGCCTTTGGGAAAACCCTTCTTCTTTCAAATTTGGTTGCTTCCAAGTCAATATCTTGGCAACAATAGCCGGGACAGCCGGATTCGAGACAACGGTTTCTTTCACTCATGGAAAGCTATTTTACCACTTCCAGCTTTGATTCGACAGGATTTTGGGGAGAAGGTCAACTGACTTTTTGTACAACCATTACCAACCGGTGGCGGGGAAGGAGGATACCTTTGTTTGTTGAAAACTTTTTAACATATTTTTGGAGTGATTTTTTATCTTTTTCGGAATCATAATCTTCAAAAATAGGAACGCCTTGTAAAAATAAATCAAGCTCTTCATAGGAAGGATAA
>JAHJUA010000114.1 GCA_018829425.1 Nanobdellota archaeon
GAGAACAAACTCTTTGTTTTTATCAATTCTATAAGGAGAGCAACACCTCCCCAAGAACAAAAGATTATCATGTTTCTTCTTCTCTCTGCTTGGAATAAAAATGCTAAAAATGCAGCTAGGGCAAAAGCCATGTAGATATATCTAAATCCACCCCAAGTGAAAGACATAGCTCCAGTGAACAATCCTGCAAGAGCCCCATATAAAATCCTTCTTCGAATACTTTCCTGTTTCCATGCTAATATGAAAAACAAAAATGCCAGCCAGAACCAAACCATTCCAAGACTTTCAATCTCAGGAATTCCTCCAGTAGTTCTGTGAAGCATAGAACTATTGAAAACATAAAAAACCGTTGCGATAATTGAAGCCAGCGTGGCTTTCTTCTCTGAAAATTTAAATGTGAACAAAGTTCTTACGAAAAGGAAAAAGAAGATTGTGGCCAGAACTGAAAAAATAACGGGTGCTATGATTGCAGCATATGTAATAGAAGTGGTCATAATCAATGAGAGAGCCTTGTAAATAAAGAATATGGCCCAAGGCATCATACTCACATAAGCGTAATTTTTTGTTCCCAGCGGAGCAGACCTCATTATATCTGGGTTTTGAAGCGTTCCTTGAGAAATCTCTGTTGCGTGTCTTAAATATAAAAACGGATCTAAGTCAGGCCCAAGGGTCCAGTCTCCTGTGCTTACATCTTTCAATCCAGAAAAGTTCTGCGTTCTCACAAAACCAGTCGCGAAGATAAGCCACAACAAGATAGGAATGAACATTAAAGAGTATCTTTCATGGTACGCGGCTACAGCCGAGAGCGCCAGCATAAAAGCAAGGAAAGCCCAGAGCATCGACGGCAATAGAAGGAAAAACTGAAACAACGCGAATCTCCCGAAGAAACCAGAACCGAATTGAGTCTGGACTAATATTGATACAATAATGAAGAACGCAGTTAATATTGAAAACCAAAGAACCCAATTATTCTTTACCACAATTTTTTTTAATTTTGACAAGTCAAAGTCAATAGTTTCTTCGCTCATGTTAAGGAGATGGAGAATTGGTTTTAAAACTTTATTGGTGAGAATGTTTTACATAAAAATCAGATATGCCCAGATGATAATTAAAATCTGGAATCCATGAATGAGCCAAACGACATCATCCTCATAAACTTTCTTGCTTGGCTTTGTTTTTTTAAGAATGGCTATCGCCGCGTGCTCAAGACCATAAATTTTTTCATAAGGAAGTTCAAGGCTCCCGTCTTCATTTGGTTTTCCAAAGGATTGTTTTTTAAGTCCACCTCTTAACTTAAGCCCAGTTTCAAGTATGTAAGGAATAAAAACAAATATTGCAATTTTCTGGAAATCTCCAAGAATTGCCATTGCTGCAATGAGCGCTCCAATGCTCCATGTTAGGGAATCTCCAGGGAAAACTTTTGCAGGATTTTTATTGTAAAACCAAAATCCAACGAGCGAGGCAACCATTGTCAGTCCAATTACTGCAAGCCAAGCAGTTCCAGTCATGTAGGCAACAAGAGACAAGAATCCCAAAATGATAATTCCCTGCCCTGCTTCAAGCCCATTAAATCCTGCTAAGAAATTATAAGTTGTCGTCGCCCCAACAACTCCTAAAGGAATCAGGAGAAGTGGATAAAGAATACCAAACTCAACAGCCCCCAAGAATGGAAAGGACATCTTGGAAGCCCCAGCATTGATAACAACGAGTGGAATTGAAGCGATTATCGCCAAGAAGATTCTCGTCCTCATCGAAAGGCCTTTATTTCTCCATCCAAATAAATCATCAATTATTCCAACTATTGTCAAGAGGAGTATAACGCTCAACAAGGAAAAAATCTTTATGCTTATCCCATCGATATCTTTCATTACAAAAGTTCTTATAGCAATATAGTAAAGAACCCCGACAACGAAAGAGATAACAACAACAAGTCCTCCTGAGCCCGCAATGTTCTTTGGTCTTTCGTATTTATTCATATCTTCCCAGACAAGCCCAGCCACCTTGGCCTTCTTTATCCAGAAAGGCATTGTGAAAAACGTCAGAACAAAACCAATCACCAGAGAACCAATCAGAACATAAACCATAACTAATCCTAATATTCTCTGTTTTTAAATTTTATAGAACTTGAATTCATTAGAATAACAAAGGCGTGATGTAAACTTCTATCAATGCTGCCAGAACAAGAATGATTAGGGCTATGAAAAGCAGAATCACTGCGTTTTCAAAGACATGAATAAATCTCTTCCCTCTAAATCCGTTTCTCAAAACTCCTACTCCAAAGATTCCTCCTGCAAGAGCAGTTATGAAATATGCTGAAATTTCCGGAAGCCCATGAATCATATATCTTGATATTCCGAGAGGAATCCCCTTCAGGGTGTGGTCTGTAAATATTGCCACTGCTGCGGCGATGACGCTCGCGTTCCACGCAAGAACAAATATAGCTCCCGCTCCGAATATCAATGATAAAAGAAGAGTGAAAATCATCACATAGACATTATTCCCAATTATCGAGAAGAACCTTATCCCATTTGTTGTCGAACCTGTTGCGGCTCCCTGCGCTGCGAAGCTGTAACCATCAACACAACTTTGAACTGTCCCAGGGCTGTTTATGCTACAAAAAGTTTCTATTTGTGCATTAAAGAGTGTTGAATCTTGGAGCACTATAAACCAAAAAGAAAACGCGACGATGAATCCCATGAAAAGCCACAAAAGAGAAAATATTGCATCCTTATGTATTCTCCACACTTCAAGAACCCCAAACACTTTTTCATCCTCATCCTCTTCCTGTTTTATTATATAATAAAAGAATGGCAGAGAAAACATTACGCTAAAAGTGACTACAATCATTCCAGAATATTGTGAAAGTACTGAGTCTGCCGAAAAAAACCATTTAACAAGAAGAAGCGATAGCGATGCATAAACCAGTCCAATAAAAAACATCTTCCCCGGACCTTTTTCTAACCTCGCTGGATTAATCAAGCTCTCTAACATAAAATCATTACCGAAATCTAATTTTTAAATCTTCTCCATAACATCCACCAAAATCAGAATAATTTTTATATCGATGTTTCTTCAGTCTTACATGAAAAGGGAAGATAAAAATAAATTTAATCAAATTGTTGAGGATATAAAGTCCATAAAAATCCAGGGCGCGAGAAACATTGCAGAAGCAGCAGTTAAAGCGTATTTTCTTTCCCCATCTAAAAGTTCCAAAAATTCTCTTTTAAAATCCAGACCAACAGAGCCAATGATGCAATATGTTCTTAATCTTGCCGAAGCAGGAACACCATTAAATAAAATACTTCTTCATTCAAAAGATTCCCAAGATAAAATAAATAAGTTCACTTTCAAACTAGTAAAAAATGAGGATAAAATTTTTACGCACTGCCATTCTTCAAGCGTTTCCAACGCACTAGTTTATGCGAAGAAGAAAAGAAAAAAATTCCAAGTTTACAACACGGAGACGAGGCCCTTGTATCAGGGTAGAAAAACTGCGCGCGAACTTGGAAAAGCAGGAATAAAAGTTACGATGTTTGTGGATTCCGCCGCCGCCTTCGCGCTTGAAAAACAGAGTAGTAAAGATAAAATCTTCGCGAACAAAATCTTTATCGGGGCAGATGCTCTTCTCAATGAAGGAATAATTAACAAGGTTGGAAGCTACCAAATTTCAGAACTCGCGCACTATAATAAAATTCCAGTTTATATCCTCGCCGATTCTTGGAAATTCACTTCAGATAAAGTTCCTGTAGAGCAAAGGCCTCTGAATGAAATTTGGAATAAAGCACCAAAAAATGTTAAGATAAAAAATCCTGCTTTCGAGTTCGTTCCTAAGAAATATATCAAAGGGATAGTCTCAGAATTTGGTGTTCAAAGTTATAGCGACTTTGTTAAAAAGTGTAAGAAAAGAAAATAATTCTAGGCAACTTCAATTTCTTTTATCCATAGCATCTCAGGATGTACAGGTTCTCTCCTCTCATCGGGAACTGAATCCAATCCAAATCGTTTTTCAAGTTTTTCCAGCCTCCTTTGGGATTCACAAGTGATTATCAAAGTTGCAGGAAAGGAAGTTGTTGGTTTTTCGCTTCTTCCAAGCAAATCCGGAAACAAAACTGCCGAACCTTTAGGATAATCTCTTCCATTGACCTTACCAAAATCATAAACATCTCCTTCAAAAAGTCTTGTATCCCTGTGCAATAAATCGCTCCTTGGACAGGGAACTCCTTTATCTTGCACTAAATTAACTATCCCTGCATAAACAAGATCCAAACTCCAAAACCGATAATAACCCTGATTATTCATCTAGTTTCTTAGATTGTAATAAATTTAAACATTTCTATTCTTTCTGCGCCGCTAGAATCATATTCTTTGCCTCTTCTTGAATTTCATCCATTTTTTCCGCCAGCTCTTTCTTTACACTTTCTAATTTTACTATTTGTTCCCTGAGAATCCTTTTCGTTTCAGGAACATCTTTCTTGACGAGATTTTTATTCCCAATATTAACAATTAAATCTTCAGACCGAATCTCTGCCTTAACAAAAATACCCCTTCCGATTTGCACAAGAATCTCTTTCCCAGTTGAGCCTTTTATTTCATCCAATCCAAAATCAATCGAAGTAAGTTCTGTTATGCCCTCATCAACTGCCTGAAACTGCTGTTGTAACTGACGAATTTGTTGTTCATACATTCCAAGTTTGAGCATAAGTTCTTGTTCTTCCATTTGTTATTTGTTCCTCCTATAACGAATGTTTGAAAATCTCTGATTTTCTTCCATTATACAACCTTGAAAACTTTTCTTAGAATGCTGCTGAATAATATTGAGCCGATAAGATAAAACCAGAACCATGATAATCCTAAGAACTTTATATTTCCAGCTACTATGAAAAAGTCAGAGAACCATCTGAACAAAAGAATGAATGGAATTGCAGTGTAGATAACGGGCCTCATACTCAGTTTCATCATAGGGCTCATCATCTCAAGCGATTTCATACTCAGTTCATTATATTCTTTTGAACCTCTTTCAAGACTCTTGATTTTCGCTTGAAGTTCTTTCTGTTCTTTTTTCAGCTCCCTCATAGTTTCCTGGTCTGTTCCATATTTTTGAGTCAGCGTCGTTATCAAAGCCATCACAAGAACAATAAGACTCATCCCGCCAAGATAGTTCCAGTTAAGAAGAACGCCGAGTGTAGGGTTAAGAACTGCGTGAGCAGTATTTTTGAAAATAGGAACACTGTTCCACATCGATGCAATAATAAGCGACGCAAACATCGCAATGAAAATTCCCTTGAAGCTACCTTTGCCTTCGTTATCCATTTTAAATGAAAAGAATTATTGTTTTTAAATCTTTAATCAAGTCTTAACAAATTTTCTCATCGCAGGGTGCATGTCCATCGCGTGCTGTTGAGCAATATTCTGATAGAACTGGAACATAATCATAATTACAAGAAGCATAGCCGTTCCCGAAACAAGCGCCCCAATCAAATTAGTTAACGCTGCAAGAAGTCCTATTGCCAGACCACCCATGACTGTCAGAGGCATAACATATCTATCGAGAACGCTTTCAAGAATTCTTTCATCTTGCCTGAATCCTGAAATTTGTAACCCTGAAGCCATTATCTTTTTTGCTTGACTCTTTGAATCCATTCCCGAAGTTTTCACCCAAAAGAAAGCGAACAGCGCGGAGAATACCATGAAGAACAGGGCGTGAATGACTCCTTGAACCAAGAACACAGGAAGGAATCCCCCTCTTATGAAGAGTTCAACAAGATTCGTAGACCCTATCCAAAATGCCAATCCTCCAACGGGTTGTCCATTCACGAAACTTCCAAGGAATGTAAAGTGCGAAGCAAACGCCGCCTTACCAACACATTGGTCAGCAAGACCTTGGATACATGGTGCCGCAGCGTTGTCAATAATTCCTCCGAAAAGTTGGATGTTCGCAACTATTGCAGCGACAAGAATAACTGGAATAACCGAGGCGTAAAAGAATGACAATGGCCACTTAACTCCGTAACCCCTTATTCTTCCAAACGACAATGGGATTTCAACTTTAAGTGATTGCGCCCAAACAACAGCCATGAAGATGACGAAGGTCGAAACTATTGCGGCTGCGGCGGAAAGCAATTCAATAGGATACTGATTTATCAAAGACTGAATAAGAGAAAGAACTTTTCCCGCACAAGGAATTCCCTTGAAATCCATGAGGCAGTTCCTCCCTTGCTGGTCAATGAACTGGAATGCCGCGGTTATAATCTGTCTGGAAACTCCTGCGGCAATGAACAGGCTTACTCCAGAACCGAAACCCCATTTTGTAGTGAGCTCATCCATATAGAAAATAACAAGTCCTCCTATCATCAATTGGAATATAAGAAGCCATGTGAAACCAGGCGCGGCTTGAAGACCTCCCATAAGAACATAGACTAGCGATTCAAATATTATGAAGAAGAATACAAGAAGCTTCTGCACACCTTGAAAGAATCTTTTTCCTTCTTCGGTATTTGTATCAATATTTATTATTCCAGAGCCTGTAAGAAGCTGGAGAATAATAGAGGCCATAACTATTGGCCCAATACCGAGAGATATAAGGCTTCCAAAATCGGCAGCAAGAATGACTGAAAGAAATTCGAATTGCGCAAGAGCGTTTACACTTATTCCGAAGAGAGGTATATTCGAGAGCACGAAGAACGCCAGAAGTGCTATGAGGGTCCACTTAGCCTTCACATTAAAGCCAAGCTTTTTCTCTTCCGGTTTTCTTATCTCCGGAATGTAATTAAATATATCTTTTATTCCAGCCATTCTTTATATCACTCTTTTAGGATTTCCCCTTAATACCCTTTTCCTTTTTAGGAGTTCTAGCCACCTTGATCTCTCCGCCAGCTTTCTTCACTTTTTCGATTGCAGATTTTGATGCCGAGCGCGCGGTTATAACAAGCTTGTTCTTAACTTTGTAATTTTTTAATCCCACTTCACCAGCAAGAATTTTATATGACTTAAGTTCAACATTCCACGTGCCTGCCGGCGTTCGAGGCGTTTTCTTCCCATATTTTTCAATATTTGTTTCAATTTCGCTAAGGTTTATTCTTTTCTCCTTTTCCTTATGAACCTTTTTGCTTGTTATTCCTTGTTTTCCAAAATAACCATGCCCATAAAGTTTTGTGATAAGCGTTTTCTTTTGATCTGCTCTCTTCCCTGTTCCTGCCATTCCAGAACCCCCATGATGCCCAGATTTTTTATGTTTCTTTCTCGCACCCCAGCCATGTGTTCCCATACTTTTACCTCGCATATTAATCGATTTCTTTTTCTTCTTTGTTTTTTTAAGCGGCATTATAACATCCTCCTCAAAAGTTCATTTATTTTATCTTTATTATTTCCCAAAACTCCTTTCCCTTTTCCAAAATGAAACTTGCTGTCAATTCCTTTTCTTGGAGGATGAAGTCTGAAGAACGGCTTCAAGTTAAGTTCATCATATTTTTTTCCTTTCTCAATTTCTTCCGCGGCTTTTTTAACATCTACCTTTTTACTTTTGTCAATTGGCTGTCCACGCTTTTCAATAAGTTCTTCCAAATCTTTTTTGCCAAGTTCTCCGAACGCGATGAAATTCAAAACCTTTTTTATCATTCCAGCTTTCTTTGTAGCATCTGCAGGACTCAAGACTATGCACGAATATTTTCTCATCAATCCGAGCCTGTCA
>JAHJUA010000115.1 GCA_018829425.1 Nanobdellota archaeon
ATGGCTCTGGGGAGAATTTAACTCCCGACCTCTGCCTCACTCAAAGCAAACCTGTTTTGAGTCAATGGAAATCCTTTCGGATTTGCTTTCATGAGAGCAGCGCTCTAAACCCTGAGCTACAGAGCCAAAGGAGTAAAAATTAAATTGTTTAAAAATGATTTGGTCATAGAAAAAATTCTCCAAGTTTCAAAACAGAACGATTATTCAGTAAAAAATATAATGGGGTTTTAAAGTTAAAGATAAAACAATAAAGGTAAACCCCCAAAAACCTATCTTCTTTTCTTAGCTGGCTTTCTCTTAGCGGCTGATTTCTTAGCCGGTTTTCTCTTTACTACTTTTCTCTTAGCTGGCTTTCTCTTTACTACTTTTCTCTTCACCGGTCTTTTCTTCACTGCTTTCTTTTTTGCTGGCATTGTATACACCTCTATTTTAATTAAATAAAACAAGATACTATTGTTTAAAAAGTTTTGTCTTTATTAAGAAGTTTAAAAAAACAATTCTTGAATTTACCGTCGGTGAAATTACTTAACAATTTCTCCAGACTCCTCAAATTCAATTTCTTCGCAAATTAATTTTTTTAGAACATCTTTTAACTCAGAAATTTTTACACGAACTTGTTTAGCAGAATCTCTGTCACGAATTGTAACACTTTTTTTCTTAAGGCTTTCCTCGTCGACAGTTACGCAAAAAGGCGTTCCAATCTCATCATTTCGAGCGTATCTTCTACCAACGCTTCCACCAGAGTCATAAATAACATTAAATTCTTTTTTGAGATTTTCATGAACTTCTCTCGAGATATTTACAATTTTTTCATTTGTTTTGACAATTGGAAAGATTGCTGCCTTCACTGGCGCAAGGTTCGGAGGCAACCGAAGAACAATTTCTCCCTTCTGATTTTTACAATAAGACTTTGAAAGCAAAGCCAAGAAAACTCTCTCAATTCCAAAAGTCGGCTCAATCACCCTCGGTAAAACCTTTTTTCCTGTTTTATCATCAACAATTTCAAAATTCTCGCCACTCTCTTTTTGATGTTGTGTCAGATCATATTGCCCGCGATTTGCATTTCCAGCAACTTCTTTTGAACCAAAAGGATAATCATAATCTATGTCAAAAGTCGCGGACGAATAATGAGAAAGCTCATCTTTTTTATGCTCACGGATTTTTATTTCTTCAAGTCCAAGATTCCTAAACCACATAATCTGTTCTGCCAACCAGTAAGCATGCCATTCTTCCAATTTCTTTTTGTTAAGCATCTCCCCGATTGTAGTCTCTCTAAGTTCATCACTTCCTTTCATTTGCGTTTCAGAATCAAGAAGATTCAACTTTAGATTGAGATGTTCCTTCGTAAGCAAATTACAACCTTCATCTTCGGGAGAAATGAAAAATTCAAATTCGCCAATGTGAAATTCCCTGCATCTGAATAAAAAATCTCTCGGAGCAACTTCATTTCTAAAACATCTTCCTAATTGTGCAATACCGAAAGGAAGTTTCATACGAGAAGTCTGTTGGACTAATTTGAAATCCATAAACATGGCTTGTGCAGTTTCTCCTCGGAGATAAACATCTTCCTTATTCGAACCAACACTAGTCCTAAACATCTGTTCGACAACTTTCGCGTGTTCCCAATCTAAATCTCCACCACAAGACTCGCACTTTGATTTTCCCAAATCCGGTTTGTCTACCTTGCTCAATTTTTTACATTTTTTACAAGAAACCAAGTAATCATTAACATTGAAATTCTCAATGTGGCCAGATGCTTTCCATGTTCGCGGATGAGAAATTATGCTCGCATCAATCCCGACCATGTTGTCTTTCTGTCTAACAAAATGATTCCACCAATTGTCCTTGAGATTCTTAAATAACTCTGTACCCAATGGACCAAAGTCCCAAAATCCTGCGAATCCCCCATAAATATCCGAGCTCTGGTAAACAAAACCTTTCCTCTTACAAAAATTCGCAAGCTCCTCTATCGAAAGTTTCTCATGCACTAATTTTCTTTCTTCCCGAACATTCTTCTCCGCAACATTCGACTTATTTTCTTTAGGTTCCATGTTTTTAATTATCTCCTTCGCTTTTTTATCAGCATCCTTCTTAGTTTTCCCTAAATACGCCAAGGTTTTTGTCTTAACTTTTCCGTCGGTCCTTTGATTCTCATTAAGATAATAATACTCATTGTTATTAATTTTCTTTTTTACAACGAAAGCCATTTCTTACCCACCACAAAAGGATATTTAAATTTGTTGAAACAATTATTTCTCAGAAGGCTCGTCAACAGAGGCGGTACTTTTATCTTTGGGAGTCTTACTGACGGAGGTAGTTTTTTTATTTTTTGGGGTCTTTCTTCTCTCTCGATTTTCTAATCTTTCGAAGAACTATGAAGAGGATAATCAATGCGAAGAGAACTGCAAGAAATAGCACTGCACGACCCCTTCCAATATTCCTAAAGTCAAAGATTGCGAATCCTCCAATGGAGCCTCCAAGGGTAACTGGTTCTAAAACCGAACTCGAATAAATTTCCGAATTGAGATTTGCTTTCAAATTCAACTCGTCACTTCCAAGGTCTCCGCCAAAAGGAATATCCATATTAAATTCTTGAGAAGATTCTGCCACAATACTCTTCAACTCCGTAGCTCCAGCAATCTCACTATTATTCAAATCAAGCAAAGAGAATGAAACATTAACTTCTTGATCTTCTCCTGCGAGTTCTTTAAGAATGTAGCTAACCCTCACATGATCAGAACCAGCCCTCTGAACGCTGACAATATCCAATTCAAGCTTCTCTTCTTTTATTATAATATTGTAATCAGTCGAAGCAGAAACACCGTCAGAGCAACCAACTGAAAGAGGAATCGAATAAGAACCTTCTTCAACATCTGAGGGAACATTCACACTCAAATCAAATACAACTTCTTCTCCAGGATTGATATTTTTTGAGCCCCCTTCATATGAAATCCACGACGAATAGTTTCCAACAGCAGTGGGATTGCAAGCAAACAAGAATCCTTTCCCACTATTATTTATTTTCAAGTATAGTTCTTGCAAATCTCCAGATCCAAGTGTGGTATCATTAATTGTTTCAAAAACAATGGGGCTTGTTGGTTTAGGCACAGGAACAGTTACTACACTATTGTCTTCTTCTGACGACGATGAAGTTGTAGCTTCTGCAGAAGCCGCCGACTCAGTGCTACTATTGGCTACTGCAGGCGGAGCGGTTCCATTGCAAGTATCATCATACCAATAACCCCCAGCGGCAGTGCAACTTGCCGTGTCGGCACACAACCCATAAATTTTATCACTGCAAGAAAGAATGTCAATACTAAAAGAAACTTCTTTCAATTCAAGAATTCCAGAAGTATCATTAGCATAGACAATCAAGTTGTGATTTCCTTCGCCTAAATTGAGTGTAGCATTTCCACCAATCAAAGTGATATTTGTTAAGCCCGCATCGAGAGAGTACCAAGATTCGCTAAGATCAAAGCTTTCATCAAAACTAACATTAACATTAACTTCTCCGCTAGAGTATCCTTGGGCAACGGGAGAGTTTATCACAATAGCAGGATCAAGAAGAGTGTAACCTACAACGGCGCTAGTCAAAGAGGCACTGTCAACATCTAATTTCTTAATTGAAAACAAGGTAATGTATTGGAAATAGGGTTCATTCAATCCTGTAAGACTAACTAAATTGTTTAAACTCGTGGC
>JAHJUA010000015.1 GCA_018829425.1 Nanobdellota archaeon
ACGCGAAGAAGAACTATCTTGTCTTCTATTTCGTGTTTTTCAAGTTCAGAGATTATTTTTTCTGTCGCAAGCAACGCATTTTTCACTTCAACATTTATTGAGACTATGCCTTTTATGGGGAGAGTTATTTTTTTGACAGGGTTTTCTGCTCCGGGTGCAGTATCAACAATGCAAAATCTTCCGTGCTCGAGGTCTTCAAGTTCTTGAAAGTTGTTTGGGAAAATTGGCCCTGGATAAATGAAGTTTTCATATCTGAAGTCGATGTGTAAATGTCCGAGAGCGTAGTAATCTGCAGGAGGGACTTTGTCTGTTTCAAGAGAATCAATAGGAAGTGTTCCTTTAGCTTTGTCAATTGTGGTGTGGAGCATAAAAATTTTGAACATTCCAGGGGCATCGTTCAGTTCAACGCGGCGAAGGTCTTCAATTTCTAATCCTGAGGTTTTTCCAGGGTAACCGTAAATCGCAGCTCCTTTGTGAATCGTGGGATTCAATATTATTTTTCCATCTCTTTCTTCAAAGTCCAGAACATTTTTGCAAAATCCTGATTTTTCCAGAACGTCTAAGAAAGTTTTTCCTGAGACCGAGTAATCATGAGAGCCTGCAATTATGAAGCAAGGGATTCCGGATTCTTTGAGCCTGCGAAATTCAGCGAAAGATTCTTTGAGTATATCAATTGATGGAAACGCCGAGTCGAAGATATCGCCTGCGATAATTACAAATTCAACTCTTTCTTTTATACAGATGTCGATAGCTTTCTTGAAAGACTCGAGGTTCAAACTTTGGAGTGGCAGTTGCTTCCATCCGCCGAGATGAACGTCCGCTAAGTGCGCAAATCTTACCATTCAATAAACTTGGACTAGAAGTATATAAAAATGATTGTCCTGTTGCGCAATTATCTCAAAAGTCCGGTCAGGAATTCTGAAAGCTGGCCCCTGAAGACGAAGATGGATAACAAGAATCCGAAAAGGAGAATTAAGACCATTGCAAGTAAGACTATGATTATCTTTCCTGTTGTTTCGGATTCTCTTGCACCAACACCATATGGCTGTAGTGGTGGGAATGACTGGTAAACTGGAGCCGAGGATGCAACCGGAATTGGGGCCGCAGTTGGAGATTGTGCAACCTGTGAAAACTGTGAATGAGGTGTTGAAGGGAAGGGTGATGCTGGTTGTTGTACTGGAGCTCCCATAGATACGGGCATAACTGGGGCAATTGGTGATTGTGATTTTAGTTCCGAAGCCGCTTCTTCAACTTCAGCTTTAGGATATCCAGAATTATAAAACGTCATCATTGCCTTGTCAAGGGTGTCTCCTCTTGAAAGGGCATATTTTAATCCTTCAATAAGATCTTGACTTGGCATTTTTCTCTCGAGATGGAAAGAGTATGTAGTTTAAAAATTATTTCGTGATTGACTTCAAAATTAATCTAGTTTCAGAAGTTTTCCGTTGCTTGCCAAATGTGATGTCTCGCCAAATTTGTATCCGAATTCAGAAGCAACTTCAATCAAGGGAGTTTCCTGTTGGAGTGTTCCGTGAGCAGGGATTACATGTTCTGGTCTGAGCATCCTCATCATGTCCCTCATGTCTTCTCGGCTTCCATGACCGTGAACATGAACATCGTTCTGGATTCTCACACCCACCCTTTTTAGTTTGCTGTCCATTTTAGCTCGCGCAGCGATGTTTATCGGAACAGGAATTATTGATGATGAGAAGATTACATTGTCGCCCTCTTTAAATTTGAACGGCGTATCTCCGCGTGTGATTCTATCTAGCATTGAATTCTCTTCTGCCTGATGTCCAGTGCAAACAACAAGATATTTGTCTCTGTTTTTTTCAATTCTGGCCAAGAAAGAATTTATCTGCTTCCTGAATTTAACTAGCTTAACGTTATTTTTGAAAGGGCATTGTTTCACCGCTATTGCGACATTAACATATTTGTTTAGGCTTCTTCCTAAGAAAATGATTTCTCTTCCGGTTTGTTTCGCAACTTCAACAATGCTGTTTAGTCTTTCAATATGCGACGAGAAAGTTGTGATGAATATTGCATTTTTTGAATGTCTTACTTTTCCAATTGCATCTTCAACAAGGTGTCTGGCAATTGTTTCGCTTCCAGGCTTTGTCTCAGTATAAGAATAAAGTGAATCCATAACAAGTACCTTTACTTTTTTCCTTCCGAGATCCTTGAACTTTTTGTAGTTTGGTGGCTTGCCCATCGTTGGGTGGTTGTCAAACTTCAAATCGAGAGCGTAAAAGAATATTCCTTCTTTGGTATGGAGTGCAATGAAAACGCAGTCAATAGTTGAATGAGTTGTATGGATGAAGTCGACTTTGTAAGAACCAGAAGTTCCCTTGACAGTATGGGTTGAATCAGGTTGGACGACCCTCGTAGGATTTGTAAACTTTATCCCATCGTCTTCTGCCATTACTTCCAAAAATTTCATCGTGAATGGTGTTGCAAAAACAGGGACGTTGGGGTATCTTTTCAAAAGGTAATGGACTGCGCCGACGTGGTCAAGGTGCGCGTGACTTATGAATATCGCTCGGACTTTTTCGCTCCATCCGAGTTTATCGAGAACTCTATCGTCGGGAATCGCGCCAAACTCGCGCAAGCGCGCTTCAGTATGAGTGTGTGTTCCTCCGCGAATTGTAGCTTTTCCTTTTAATTTTGGGGTGTAGTCTACTAAGTCTTCTTCTTGAAGCTCAACAATCCCGGGAATGTGAAGTCCCATATCAAATATGAACACGTCTTCGTCGACTTTGACAGCAGTCATATTCTTTCCGACTTCTTCGTATCCGCCAATTGTGCAAATTTCCATTTTATTTAGAACAATGTTCAACTATAGTTCAATACGCCTCTTTATAAAATTTAGGGAATCATGGTTTAAAAATTTTTGCGGAATTAAATAATGAATTATAGTTCGCGCTCCGCTTTGCTCCGCGCTTAATTGATATTAACTCCAAAATCGGCTTCGCCAGATTTTTCGTTATTAAAACTGTTAAGCGAAAAACTTGACAAAGTCAGTTTTGAGTCAGTCCATCCCGAGCGTAGCGAGGTAATTTAATTAATTTGTGAAACAAGAGAAATTGTAAAATATAAAAACTCTTTTTCCTTTAGTATTTTATGAAATCACTGAAGCCATCGATGAAAGAAAATAAGAGATACCTCCTCGTGAAAGGCCGCGTGGGAGAAATTGAGGGCGCGGTGCTTGAAGGCATAGGAGTTCTTGGAATGTCAAAAGTCGGGCTTGGATGGGTTAAGTCTGGAAAAGACAACGCGATTATTTCCGTAAATAGGGAAATGGTTGATTCTGTTCGGGCGTGTTTTGCGCTTTTTCCAGGAAAGATTTCTGTCGAGAAAGTTAGCGGGACTTTGAAGGGTTTGAGAGGGAAGAAGTAAGTCTAGCAGTATGGGAGTCTCCGTACTCTTCTTCAAGTTCTGGGAACGGTTCATCAGACGCCACCATAAAGAGATGGTCTTCATACTCTGCC
>JAHJUA010000016.1 GCA_018829425.1 Nanobdellota archaeon
AATCAGGGCAACGCTGATGCTTATGAGAACAAGCCACCAAAGAAGGTTGTAAATGAAGATGCTCACGACGTTAAACTTCGGTTTGTAATAAACATTCTGATCTCTAAACGAGGCTTTGTCTACAATGCTCCCGAAAACTCCCCCTCTTCTTTGAGTCACGAACCCAATTCCAAGCCAGGCACTTCCAGGATTCTCAGGGTGATCTCCTAGTGTAATTGTTTTTTCAATAGCACCACCATCGACAAGAGTTGTAATTTTTATTTCATCTCCAGGGGCGTAGTTTGAAAGCTCTTCTACGAGAACATCAATGCCTGAAATCTCCACTCCGTTAATATTAGTGATTATTCTACTCAAATTTTCTTTTATTGCTGGTGCAGAATTGTAAACAATTATTTCCTCTTGACCAGTTTGTTCTTCGAGCATGGAACGAGTTGCAAGATAAGTTGTGCCTCCGGCCTCAATTTCATTTAAACCATCTAGGATATTTACAATTCCCTCTGAAGAAACCGTTACTGAAACGTTGTTCACTGCAGAGATTCCTGCAACAGAAATTACCGACGTGGAGTAAGTGTCAAAGATTACTCCTGAAGAAGTAAATGCCATCGCGGAAAATCCTATAAGCACAATCATAAACAATATAGCCGTCAGAACATTCGCGAAAGTTCCTGCTGAAAGAGTGGCCATTTGTTCAAACCTTCCTGCTTTTTCCATACTCTTTTCATCTTGTTCAACAAACGCGGCAGGGAATATCGGAACGAAGCGAGGGAAGAAAGCGAAACCCGTGGATTTTATTTTTATTCCGTAACGCTTCATGAAAATCCCGTGCGCCATCTCGTGAGTTATTGCTATGATTCCGAGGATAATTATCCAGTATGAAAAATAAAACGGAGGAAGAAAATCCAGTTTGAAAACTTGCGGAAGATAAGGAATAAGTGGCGTAATCGGTGGAACTTTTATCGCTCGAACAATGCTTGGGCTAAGGAAATAAACTTTGATTATTTTGTAAGTAAGATAAATCATTCCTGCCATAAGTGCATACCCACAAGCAATCGAAACGTAGCTCAGAGCCCTCAAAGTTTTTTTGTATTTCTCCCCGATTCTCTCTATCAACTTCATGCCCCACGTCGTTCGGTAAAGATAAAGAAGCCCCTCTCTCTTAAGATTGCGTCTTCTCGAATATAAAAATGACGAGAAAAATATTACGAACAACGCTAACAAAATCAAATCTACATAT
Organism: Nanobdellota archaeon; assembly: GCA_018829425.1. Classification (GTDB taxonomy): domain Archaea; phylum Nanobdellota; class Nanobdellia; order Pacearchaeales; family GW2011-AR1; genus ASMP01. The sequence continues at coordinate 1,235 of JAHJUA010000016.1, forward strand.
GTGAAAATATCTAAAGCCATTTTTTAACCTCTTTAACTCGACCACGCAGGGCGAGTTTTTTTATTACCTCTCTTAGGAAAACAAAACTATTTCTTCTTCAGCGGTCTGAAAGCCTTTTTCTCGCACTTTCTACATTTTACTTTTCCTTTAAGAATTTTTTGAGGGTCGGACCTAATCTTAGTCTGACAGTTCTTACATACAAAAACGTTCTTGAACAGCCTGTTTTGTGCTTCTAAAATTTTTGCCATTATTATTTTTCAGTTTGATTCGTTAGAAACGAACGATTGAAAGCTTTTTATTGTTTTCTTTTGACTATTTTTTTCCCTTCAACATCCCAATACTCTACGTTATCATTTGCAGCAAGTTCAGATCTCAATTCTTCAGGACAATTTACTTCAATAGTCTCAAAGTTTTCAAGATCCATAAGACTAACTTGATCACCGACGGAAAGAACCTGTCCCTTCCTTTTATCAATCATCGGAACTTCAAATTTATCGTGTCCCGGCGCAACAAAAACTTTCTTATTGTTGCCGATTATCCCATTTGCCTCAATCCTACACTTTGCGTGACCGTGCTTTCCTGTTTTGCTAATATCGACCTTTCTCACAGTATATGATTCACCGTCAATAATGATGTTTGTTCCAACTTTAGCCTCGGTTGCATTAATTATTTTTAAAACCATGAAATCATGAGCAAAAATATGTTTAAAAAGTTTTACTATGCTTTTTCTTCAATTCACGCAACAACAAATTTTAAAAGTCTCCTATTAATTCTTCTCCCATGTCATCCGAAAATCTAAAGAAAGGAGATTTTATTGAAATTGATTTCACTGGGAAAGTCAAAGACGGAGAAGTTTTCGATTCAACAAGAAAAGAAGACCTTGAAAAAATGCATGAAGATCATGACCATAAGGTTGAATCAAAACCATTTGCGTTCTGTCTTGGCCACGAAATGTTTATGAAATCCCTCGATGAGTTCCTAATTGGCAAAGAAATTGGTAAAAGTTACAATGTTGGACTCGAACCAGAGAAAGCGTTTGGAAAACGAGACACCAAGTTAATTAATAAGATTCCTTCCAAAGTTTTTAGGGAACAAAAGCTGAATCCGGTCCCAGGAGTTTCTCTCAACTTCGACGGTCAGATTGGAAAAATCCTCGCCGTTTCTGGAGGAAGAGTCATGGTCGATTTTAATCATGCCCTTTCAGGGAAGGATGTAGTTTATGACTTAAAAGTTCTAAAAAAAGTTGAGGACCTTAATGAAAAAATAAAAGCCCTAAATGAATTTTTCTTCAGGAAAGATTTCAAGTTTGAAGTCAAAGATAAAAAGCTTACTCTAGAAGTAGAAAAACCGCTGGTAAAAATGATTGAACTTTTCAAGGATAAATTTAAGGAAAATCTCGGATTGGATTTAGAAGTGAAGGAAGAATGCGCTGATAAAGCAGTTGAAGATAAAAAATCACAATAATCTTTTATGCGAAGTGTGTCTTCACGAGCGTCCGCGTTAGCGGATAAAAATCACAATAATCCTTATAAATCCCATTGAGTTATTTTTTCTATGGATGAGGTTTACAACGATAATTCTTCGGAACTAAAAGAAATTGATGAGGAACTCGCAGAGCTTTTGAAAAAACAATCGGCAAAGATAAAAGTTGTCGGAGTTGGAGGTGGGGGTGGAAATTCTCTAAGTAGAATGCGCGAAATCGGAATCAAAGGAGGAGAACTTATTGCAGTTAATACAGATGCCCAAGATTTGCTTTACAGCAACGCCGATCATAAGATTCTTATCGGAAGAGAACTAACTCGTGGATTGGGAGCAGGAAGTAATCCCAAAATAGGTGAAGAAGCCGCTCGCGAGTCAGAGTCTGAGATAAAGAAAAAGCTCGCAGGAGCAGACATGATTTTTATCACATGCGGACTTGGAGGAGGAACCGGAACGGGCGCTGCCCCTTTCATAGCAAGCGTAGCAAAAAAACAGGGCGCTCTCACAATAGGAGTCGTCACAATTCCGTTCACAATTGAAGGAAGAAAGAGAATAGAAAACGCAGTAATAGGTCTTGAAAAAATGGAATCAGTTGTCGACACACTTATAGTTATTCCTAACGACAAACTTCTAGAACTTGCTCCAGAACTTCCATTACATACTGCTTTCAAAATCGCTGACGAAATTTTAACTAACGCGGTGAAAGGAATTACTGAACTCGTAACAACTTCAGGACTAGTAAATCTTGACTTTGCAGATATTCAAACCGTGATGACTGATGGCGGCGTTTCACTAATCGGAATGGGAGAGTCTGACAGCAACAACAGAGCAATTGAGGCTGTTGAAAAAGCGATTGGGAATCCACTTCTCGACGTCGATATTTCCAACGCAACAGGATCCTTAGTGAACATTGTCGGCGGTCCAGACATGAGCTTAGATGAATGTCGTTCTATAATTGAAACCGTAGGGAACAAATTGAGTCCAGATGCGAAACTTATTTGGGGTGCACAGATTTCTCCAGACATGGACAAGTCTCTTCGAGTTCTCCTAATTGTTACAGGAGTAAAAAGCTCGCAGATTCTCGGCCACGGCGAAAGCCTGGAAAACATAAAGCATAAGGAAATCGAGGAAGAATTAGGAATTGATTTCTTGGAATAAAATGGGAAATTTAACAGATGACTTAATCGCAGCAAACGAACTGATAATAGAGGAATACCAAAGATTAGAAGAGCATGACCCTCACCATGAATTGTTGAAGTATGTTTCGTTGGATTCTGATAAAAAGGGATTTACCCCTACTCAAGACAAAGGTCTCCAAGAGAAATTCCTAGAACAATTTACAGATGAAAAAACTACTGTAGCGAGGATGTGGGTAGATTATTATGTCGCTATGAGGCGAGCCGTAGATAAAATTGAGGGAATTGATAGAGAACCAAATGGCTACCTTAGAAAAGAAGACAATTACTCCACCCAAGCCTGTGCCCGCAGACGACGACCTCCCATTCTAAAATTTTAAAAACTCCTTATTTCTATTTAATTTATGACGCTAACAGAAAACATCAAAAATTTCATCGCAAAGTCTAAACGAGTTTGGCTTGTCCTCAAAAAGCCATCAAAGAACGAATACACCACAATTGCAAAAGTTTCCGCGATTGGGATTTTAATTCTTGGAGTTCTCGGATTTCTGATCTCGATAATCATGAAATCGTTTATTTAAACTTCAGACAAACTTTTATAAACCCAAATCTTTAAGTATTTATCACTGCTTCTTAAAAAATTAAGGGGTAGACGGAGCTAAATTGAAAATTCAAATAAATAAAGGGAAGTTGACGGTCAAGAAACCGTAGGTGTCTTACCATGTTTTTTATTATAAAAGTAACAACAAACAAGGAAGAAGCAGCAGTTGACATGATCTCTGACAGAGTAGAGAAAAAGTCAATCGGAGTAAGCGCTGTTCTTCGACCTCACGGACTTAGAGGTTACATTCTTCTCGAGGCGGACGACAGAGAAAGCGCAGAGGACGCCGTTTTCAATCTTCCTTATGTAAAAGGAATAATCGGAAAAACAATCGGCTATGAAGAAATAAAAAATATGGTTGAACCTTCAATCAAAGTAGTATCAATTGAAGAAGGCGACATAATTGAAATAATCGGCTCGACGCTGAAAGGCGAAAAAGCAAAAGTTATAAGAATAGACAAACAGAAGGAAGAGGTAGTTGTGAACTTGCTCGGCGCTGTCATCCAGTTGCCAGTAACATTAAATATCGACAACGTCAAAGTCATAAGACGTGAAGGAGACGAAGATGCAGATTAAACTATTAGTTGAAGGCGGAGAAATGAAACCAGGTCCAGTTCTTAGTCAGAAGCTCGGCCCTGTAGGAATCCCTATGAATCAAGTTCTCCAATTAGTCAACGATGCGACAAAAGATTTCAAAGGAATGAAAGTCCCAATCGAAATTGAAATTGACCCTGCAACAAAAGAAATGTCAGTAAATGTTTTTTCTCCTCCAGCGTCGGAATTGATCAAAAAAGAATTGGGTATAGAAAAAGGTTCGGCAGACCATAAAAAAGTAAAAATGGCGAACGCTTCTATTGAACAAATAATTTCTGTGGCAAAAACAAAAATACCAAATCTCCTTTGCAAGGATTTGAAGGCAGCTGTTAAAACCGTTATTGGAAATTCAGTAAGTCTTGGTATCCTCATTGAAAGCAAATCTCCTTCAGAAGTTATGGCCGAAGTTGAAGAAGGAAAATATGATTCTGAAATTTCACAGGAAAAAACAGAGACAGATCCTGAAAAAAAGAAATCGCTTGCAGATTATTTCTCCACGGTTAAAACCGAGCAAGAGAAATTATTGAAGGCTGAAGAAGCTGCTAAAGCTGCCGAAGCTGCAGCCGCCGCCGAGAAACCAGCAGAGGGCGCGGAAGCAGAAGCCGGAAAGACGGAAGCAAAGCCCGAAGAGAAGAAAGAAGAAAAGAAATAATTGTATTCTTTTTCCAAGTAAAAACATTTATTAATTACCTAAAACCTTCACTATTCAAGGGGCTATGGGCCAGTCTGGTAAGCTTCGAGGTTTGGGACTTCGCGACCCCGGTTCAAATCCGGGTAGCCCCATCGGATACCCGCAAACAAAAAGGAGGGGTTACTGTAAGGGGAACCTTTCGTTTGACATCTTGGCGAACGAGAGGGAACGAGGTGAACTCGGTGCCCCTCACCGGGTAGCCCCATTTTACAAAATTTTGCATCAAGGCAAAATCTTAAAAACCAACTTCGTGACTAAATAATATAACATGGCATCAAAACTCAAGAAAACGAAATCCGCAGGGCGCTTCGGCGCACGATATGGAAAAAGAGTCAGGGCAAAAATTGTCTCCGTCGAATCAAACCAAAGAGTTAAACAGAAATGTCCTTTTTGCGCAAAAGTAGGAACTAAAAGAGTTTCAACTGGAGTCTGGCAATGTTCCAGAAAAACATGCGGAAAAAAATTCGCGTCGGACGCTTACCATCTAAAAAAATGATTAAAATGAAAAAAATAAATAAAGGGAAGTTGACGGTCAAGAAACCGTAGGTGTCTTACCATGCCAACCTACAAATGTTTTACGTGTGAGAAAAAAATTCTGAGCGCAAATCTTGAAAAGCGATTCGTTTGCCCAAATTGTGGCAGCAAGATTTTTTACAAGCCAAGAAAAGTCGTTAAAAAAATAAAAGCTATTTAGTTTTTACAACACTCACAATGGAGAATAATAACAAAGAACAGCAATCTCAGGAGATTAGCACTCTTGAGCAGAATCTACAAAACCTTCTTTTTCAAAATCAAGCATTTCAGATGGAAATCTCTGAAGTAAAAGCTGCGATGAAGGAAATTGAAGGTTCAAAAGAAGTTTTTAAAATTGTTGGGCAGTTGATGATGAAATCAAATCCCGAAAGTGTAAAAGAGGAATTGTCAAATAAAGAAAAACTTCTCAGCCTTAGAATTAAGGCATTAGAGAATCAGGAATCTGAATTAACAAAACGACTTGAAACTTTAAAAAAGCAAATTATGTAATTCTGTGTTTTAGCCTCTCTCGAGGGGAATGTATGTAAGAAAGTTGCGAAATCTTTATAAATCTCCTCAAGTTTAGGTTACCATGGTTTTTGACAGAATTAAAAGAGCGTTCTCAGAAAAAGAGCCCGGAGAAGAATTCTCCGACGAATATCTTGAGATTGACTTAGGCAAAGAAGAGCCAGAGAGCAAAGTTTTCGTAAAGCTTTTCGCCTTGAAAGATTATGATGATGTCAACGATGTTCTAAACGCTTTAAGAGAAGGTTACACAATCGCAATAATTGATATTAAAATCCTAAGACAAAAAGATTCTATCGAATTAAAGCGCGCGGTTTCCAAGATAAAGAAAACTGTTGACGCTCTTGAAGGCAGCATCGCTGGTTTTGGAGAGAACGTTGTTATCGCTACACCTTCTTTTGCGAGAATCCATAGGGAAGCTCCAAAAGAAAAGAACAATCAGCCAAAAAACAGGTTTGAATAATTCTTTCTGTCCTATCTGAATCTCAAAAACTTAATAAACTCAATAAGATTTTATTGCGAATGAATAAGAGGTTTTTGAATCTTCTCGCGAGCAATTATCTTTGGTGGTTTGGGGCAGGACTTTTGGGGCCGCTTTATGCAGTGTTCGCGGAAAAAGTCGGTGGCGATATTCTTGAATTAACTGGAGCTTATGCTCTTTATCTTATTCTTGCAGGAATACTCTCTATTTATGTCGGTCGCATTTCAGATCATCATTCGAAAAAACATCTACTCTTAGTCGGATGCTCGCTTAACGCTCTTGCAACTTTCGGTTACCTTCTCGTAGACAGTCCCGCCAAGTTATTTATGGTTCAAGGATTATTCGGAATCTCTGCCGCACTCTCATATCCGACGTGGGATTCTCTTTTCACCATGAGTCTCGAAAAGAAGCATCTCGGCACAGAGTGGGGCCTATCAGAGGGCGGTCCTTTAATCGTAAGCGGAATCGGAATCCTTCTCGGAGGACTTATCTTGACCTACTTTGGCTTCACTGTCCTATTTATAACAATGGGAACAATTCAAGTTATTGGAACAATAGTTCAGTCAAGAATATTAAAATTCAAGAATTAATTCTCTAAAACTTTGCGACAGCCCTCAGAGTCTGCCTTTGCCAAAAGCGAAAGGAGATTATCTCTGCTCGTTTTTAGATCTTCCAGAGTAAGACCTGCCTTATCTAATATCTGTAGAAATTCAGGGTAAGTCTCTGAAATGGGGAGTATCTCTCCCCATTGATTATGTCTTTGAGCTCTTATGGCATATTCATTGAAAGCTCCTAAATATTGAGTATCTCTTGTCTCCTCAAACAAGCGAAAGAACCGGCGCTGTATCTCCACGGGGCTTTTAGAAACTCCATTGAATATTGATTTAAGATAATGATCACTCTTACCTAAAACTCCCCCATTAACTGCAGCTACCATTTCTGCAAGAATAAAATTATCTTCATACTTCTTTATTAAACCTTCACACACTTCGTTTCCCATTTTATTGATTTTAATTATATCTTAGCAATCCCAAACAGCGTTTTCAACGCAACAACAATTGTCGCAGGAACGAACATTGCGAGTAATGCGGCGAATACCGAAGAGACTGCATCTCCGACGCCTATACCTATCACACTTCCTCTAACTCCATCAATACCGAAACGACTAACAATAACTAAAACAGCTCCTGCCCAAAGGAACGACTGGGCATCTCTCCCCGAGACTCCTGCGAATCCTATCACAAGCCCGAGTATAACAAGGACTGCATAAATTTGAGTGCTATACGTAACAACGGTCGGAATCGAGAAAATCGTCGCAGACAGCCCTATAACTAGGGCCAGAACAACACCTATAAGAAACGCCCAAGCTCCAATAGAATTCTCTTGAGATCTTATCACCATTTTCCCTAAGTATCACAAAATCAGACTTTCTAATTATATAAATTTTCGCATTCTCTTTGAGACGATTATGTGTACCTAATAACCTATATCCCAGAAAACATAAATCTTTATAAACCATCTTAACTCCAGAATGACACAATAAAATGAATCAGTTATTAAAATCGAAGTCATTCGGGCTTTTCGCCCTCGGAGTTTTCGCTTTAGTATTTGTAATGAGTGTTGCAAGCGCAGCTACAATTTATTCTGATAATTTTGATGATGGAGACTTGAATGGTTGGACTATAACAAATAATCCTGCTACTCTTCCAGGAACAGCATGGAACAACCCGGGAACAATTGCAAAAGCAAATCCTGGTGCAGATAGCGATTCTGGGACTTCAACTCTTGAAAAAACAATAAACGTTTCGGGATACAAAACTATTGGGGTTGCATATGACAGAGAAATAAGTGGCGGTTTTGAATCTTCAGATAATTTTACAGCATCATGGTCCGTTGACGGAACAACTTACACAGATCTGGAAATTGTGAGCACTCCTGGTAATGATGCTGACTTTATATCAAAGTCATTTTTATTTCCTTCTTCAGCAAATAACATCCCAACATTAAAAATAAAATTTGTATGTACTACAAATGCCGCAACTGAATCCTGCAGCCTAGACAAATTCGTTGTTTCAGGCGACGAGATCCCAAACCCTTCACTTACCCTTTCATCAGCAACAATTTCATCAAGTTCAAACAAAACAACAATCGTTGTTAAAAACACTGGAAATACGGTTTTAACAAATATCCAATTAACTGCCTCAGCAGGATACAGTGTTGAATTCAATAATACTGGCTTTAATCTTAATGCTGGAGAATCCGCATCCGTTCTTGTAACAAGAACAACATCACTGAATTCATTAGAATTCGGCCCAAACAAAATTGTAATCACTGCGACCGCTAATGACGGAACTTCAGTAAGTTCTATATTTACTTCAATGAGGGACTTTTTCGAAGGTTCCAACGAAGGCGATTTGGAAATCACAGATATTCAATTCAATACTCTTAATGGATTCGGAGACGACGAAAATTATTGGTATCCCCTTGATGAAGTTGAAGTTAGATTTGATGTGGACAACAATGGAGAATGGGATGTTCAGAATATAGAAATTAAAGTATGTTTGTACGATTTAAAATCCAAAAAGTGTGTTCTTGATGAAGGCGATATGGATTTGAGCAATGACAACTTCGATCTTGACTCTGACGACAGCCAAAGAGTAACATTGACCTTCAAAGTTAACCCTGACAGTTTAAGAAAAGGGAACAGAGATTATACAGTATTCATAAGCTCAGAAGGAGAAGTTGATGACAATGATTCTCCTTTCGATGGAGATTCAACAGGAACCTCCTCATCTCTGGATACAGAAATAAGAACAACCGAAGAATTCATAATTGTTACGGATGTTAAGTTTTCTCAATCAGCATCATGCGGACAAACAACACAGATTACAGCAAATATTTGGAATATCGGAGACAATGATTTAGACGATGATGAAGTATTCTTGAGAGTTTCAAATAACAATCTTGGATTGGGAGAAACCATAACCTTCACTCGTGGAATCAGAGCAATGGAATCCGAGCCAATAAGTTTCAGCTTTACAATTCCAAGCGACGTTAAGGGAACACAGTACCCAATATCTTTTGTTGCTTATGAGGACAAGGATCTTGGAACCAATGATATTTTCGAAAACAGTGAAAATGATGAAGCAAGATATGTTACTTATCTTAGTGTAGAATGTTCCTCATCCCAGAAAGACATTACTGTTTCAGCGAGCCTTGAATCTGAAGCAAAAGCAGGAAGCGAAATGTCCATCAAAGTTACTCTCGCAAATACTGGAAACACAGCAAGTAGCTTAGTTTTGGAGCCAACAGGTTATCAATCATGGGCAGACATTTCTTCTGTACCTTCAATAATCACGATTGCACCAGGAAACTCAGGAGAAGGAGTTATTAAGTTCAATGTAAAAGATGATGCTTCAGGAACACAGCAATTCAACATCAATGTTCACTCTGGTTCAGACCTTGTTGCGACTCAAGCAGTTTCAGTTAACATAGAATCAAAATCCAGATTTGGAATTACTGGTCTAGCAATCGGCGACAACGCAGCTCTATGGGGCTTTGGATTCTTGAAT